>JACPHL010000123.1 GCA_016188625.1 Candidatus Rokuibacteriota bacterium
TCGCCGCGGACGCGGCAGAAGTACCCCGAGCTCTTCGAGACCGGCGACACGAGGTTCGACAAGCTCGGGGGCACCGTCGAGATCGCCGGAGGCGTCGCCCGCACGAGCGATCTCACGCTCGCGGCCCGCGACTACGCGATCCGCGGCCGGGGGGCCTTCGCGCTGGAGAACCGGCTCGACTTCACGGCGGCGCTGATCGCCTCGCAGAAGCTCACCCAGGACGTGGTCGAGGACGTGAAGGAGGCGAAGTACCTGACGAACGAGCAGGGACGCCTCGCCCTCCCCTTCCGCCTGACGGGCCCGCTCCCGGGGGCGAAGGTGGGGCTCGACACGGCTTTCATCGCGAGGGCCATCGGCCGCGGCGCGGTCGAGAAGGGGATCGAGAAGCTCCTCGGGGGCGAGAAGAAGGGCGAGGAGAAGAAGGAGCAGGAGGGCGAGGATCCGCGCCGGGACCTACTCCAGAAGGGGCTCGAGCGCCTCTTCCGCCGGTGAGCGGGCGCGGGGCCGAGCGCGTTCGTCAGCACCCGCCATGGAGGCAGCGGACTCCAACACCTGGGGCATTCCCGGCCGCCGGCCCGGCACCCGCTCAAAAGACGGAAGAACCTAACATAGTCTCAGCGCGCCCTGCGCAAGGCTCAAGGCTCGGCCTCGCAACAGGCGCGGAGAGTTGCTATACTCGTGAGCGATCCGTGAGGGCAAAGGGCGTGTCTCGGATCAGGGTGTCCAGGCAACTACGGCTCGTCGGCGTGGCCCTGCTCGCGACGATCGGGCCTGGCGAGCCGCTGCTCGCTCAATCGACACCGCCCGTGGTCTATGTCGCGCCGATCGACGGCATCATCGACCTCGGCCTCGCGCCCTTCGTCCAGCGGGTCCTGAAGGAGGCCGCGGAGGCGGGCGCGGGCGCGGTCATTCTGGAGATCAACACCTTCGGCGGGCGGGTGGACGCCGCCGTGCTCATCCGCGACGCGCTGTTGACCGCCCCGGTCCGAACGGTCGCCTTCGTGAACAAGCGGGCGATCTCGGCAGGGGCCCTCATCAGCCTGGCCGCCGAGAAGATCGCCATGGCCGACGGCGGAACGATCGGGGCCGCAACCCCGGTGCAGATGGGGCAGCCGGGCGCCCCCGCCCAGCCCACGGAGGAGAAGACGGTCTCGTACGTGAGGAAGGAGTTCCGCGCCACCGCCGAGAGCCGGAAGCGGCCGGCGCTCCTGGCCGAGGCGATGGTGGATGTGGACGTGGAGATCCCCGACGTGATCGCCAAGGGAAAGCTTCTGACCCTCACCACCGAAGAGGCCTTGACCCACAAGCTCGCCGACCTCCGCGCCGACAGCGTGGAGGAACTGCTCGAGGAGCTGGGCCTCGCGGGCGCTCAGGTGCGACGGGTCTCCCCGAACTGGGCGGAGACCCTGGTCCGCTTCCTCACGCATCCCGTCGTCAGCTCGTTGCTGATGACCGTCGGCATCCTGGGCATCATCATCGAGATCCGGACCCCCGGCTTCGGGGCGCCCGGCGCCCTCGGTCTCGGGAGCCTGGCCCTCTTCTTCTGGGGCCACTGGCTGGTCCAGCTGGCCGGCTGGGAGGAGCTGCTCCTCGTGGGCGCCGGCCTCGTCCTGCTCGGGCTCGAGGTGTTCGTCATCCCGGGCTTCGGCATCGCCGGGGCCCTGGGGATCGCCGCCCTCGTGGCGGGGCTCAGCCTGAGCCTCTTCGGCGCGGGGGCGACGCGGGAGGTGATCCTCGCCGCGGCGGGACGGGTGGTGTTCTCGCTGCTCATCGCGCTGGTGGCGAGCCTGGCCCTGCTGCGCTTTCTGCCTCGCCTGCCGTTCGGGCGACGCCTGATCCTGGAGACCGGGCTTCCGGCGGGTCACGGGTACGCCTCGGCGCCCGAGGGGGACATGGGTTGGCTGGGGAAGAGCGGGACGGCGGTCTCCCCGCTTCGACCGGCAGGGATCGCCGAGATCGAGGGCGCGCGGGTCGATGTGGTGTCCGACGGGGAGTTCATCGAGCCCGGAGCGCCGATCGTGGTGACCCGGGTGGATGGCAACCGCATCGTGGTGCGGCAGCATCGCGCACCACCAGGGGGGAGCGAGAGATGATCGGATTCGAGACCGGCGCAGCGGGCTTCATGCTGCTCGTGCTGCTGGTGGCGGCGCTGGCCTTCATCCTCTACCTGGTGCCCGTCCAGCTCTGGATCGCCGCATGGGCATCGGGCGCGTACGTGGGGCTCCTCACGCTGATCGGGATGAGACTCAGGCGGGTGCCGCCCGGCACCGTGATCACGGGGCGCATCAGCGCGGTGAAGGCCGGCCTGGATATCCCCGTCAATGACCTGGAGGCCCACTACCTGGCCGGGGGGAACGTGGTGAGGCTCGTAAACGCCATGATCTCGGCGGACAAGGCGAATATCCCCCTCCCCTTCAAGCGGGCCGCCGCCATCGACCTGGCCGGCCGCGACGTGCTGGAAGCGGTGAAGATGTCGGTCATCCCGAAGGTCATCGAGACGCCGAAGATCGCCGCCGTGGCCAAGGACGGGATCCAGCTCATCGCCGTCTCCCGCGTGACCGTCCGCACCAACCTGGATCGGCTGGTGGGAGGGGCCGGGGAGGAGACGATCATCGCGCGGGTCGGCGAGGGCATGGTCAGCACCATCGGATCGGCGGCGACCCACAAGGATGTCCTGGAGAACCCCGATCACATCTCCAAGCGTGTCCTCGCCGCGGGCCTGGATGCCGGGACGGCGTACGAGATCCTGTCCATCGACATCGCGGATGTGGATGTGGGGGAGAACATCGGCGCCAAGCTCCAGATCGATCAGGCCAACGCCGACAAGCAGATCGCTCAGGCGAAGGCCGAGGAGCGTCGGGCCATGGCCGTCGCCCTGGAGCAGGAGATGCGGGCGAGGGTCGTCGAGGCCGAGGCGGAGGTCCCGCGCGCCATGGCGGAGGCCTTCCGCCAGGGGAATCTGGGGATCATGGACTACTATCGGATGAAGAACATCCAGGCGGATACGTCGATGCGGGACGCGATCGCGGGGGCGGAAGATGAGCCGCCCGCGCCCCAGAGGAGATGAATCAGCACGAGGCCGCGAGGATGCATAGAGTCGAAGGAGAATCTCCCCGGTCCCGGGAAGTGAGGCGCCCGATTCGGCCGCAGGCCCCCGCGCCGCCGGTCCCGCCCCGTCGCGTCGGCCGCCCATGGATCGGGGACCTGCGGGAGGCGCGCCGCGGGATCGTCCTGATGACGATCCTCGGCCCCTGTCGCGGCCTGGAGGAGCCGACCTCCCCGCCGCGATCCCGGGCGCCACGGTAAGGCCAAGCGACCGCCCGGACTCGAGATCGCGAAGCCGTGAACAGGAGGAGACGATGACGCTCGGGATCGGGTTCGCCCTGTTCTTGCTGCTCGCCCCCGGCCCGGCCTGGGCGGGCGGCTCGAACTACGGCGTCGCGCCCGGCGCCCGCCCGGACCTCGCCGGCCGGATCGCCGAGTGGCCCGTGCCCACGCCCCGGTTCGCGCGCGACCCCGCGCCCGGGCCCGACGGGAACATCTACATCGCCGTCATGTCGGGCAACAAGATCGCCCGGTTCGACCCCCGCGCGCAGGCCTTCACCGAGTGGGACCTGCCGCCCGGGGCGCGGCCGCACGGGCTGCTCGTCGATCCCCGCGGGCAGGTCTGGTACACGGGCAGCGGCAACGGCACCATCGGCCAGCTCGACCCGGCCACCGGCAAGGTCATCGAGCACCGGGCGCCCTCGGGCGGCGACCCGCACACCCTCGTCATCGACGACCGCGGCGTCATCTGGTTCACGGTCCAGAACGGCAACCGGATCGGCCGCCTCGACACGCGGAACGGCCGGATCACCGAGTTCTCGACGCGGGGGAACCCGTACGGCATCGCCCTCGACCGCGCCGGCCACGTCTGGTTCTGCCAGATCGGCGGCGACCGGCTGGGGCGCCTCGACCCCGGGACCGGGCGGATCACCGAATTCCCGCTCGAGGCGGGGTCGCGGCCCCGGCGGATGGCGGCGGCGCCCGACGGCTCCCTCTGGGTCACCCTCTACGGCAAGGGGACGCTGCTCCGCGTGGACCCGGCGGCGGGGAGGGTCGTGAAGGAGTACGCGCTCCCGGCCGGCCCGGGCGGCGGCCCGTACGCAGTGACCGTGGACGGGGCGGGCGTGGTGTGGGCGAACGAGATCCGGACCGACACGGTGGTCCGGCTCGATCCCCGCACCGACGCCCTCCGCGTCTTCGAGCTGCCGTCCCGGGGCGTGGGGATCCGCAAGATGATCGTGGACGCCGAGGGGCGGCTCTGGTACATGGGGAGCCACAACGGCCGCCTCGGGGTGATCGAGTGACCCCGGCGCGGACGCGGCGCGCGCCTCCCCTGCTCGGCGCCCTCGCCCTGGCGCTCGGGCTCGCCGCGCCGGCCCCCGCCGTCGCCGACGAGGCGCTGTGGGAGCTGCTCCGGGACGGCGGCCAGGTGGTGCTCATCCGCCACGCCTCGACGGAGCCGGGCCTCGGCGACCCGCCGGGCTTCCGCCTCGACGACTGCGCGACCCAGCGGAACCTCTCGGACGCCGGGCGCGAGGAGGCGCGGCGGATCGGCGAGGCGTTCCGCGCGCGCGGCGTCCCCGTCGGGCGGGTGCTCTCGAGCCGGTGGTGCCGCTGCCTCGAGACCGCGCGGCTGGCCTTCGGGCGGGCCGAGCCCTGGGAGGCGCTCGAGTCGCTCTACGCCGAGCCGGGCGGCGGGCGTCGGGCCGGGCAACCTCGTCCTCGTCACGCACAACTTCAACATCCGGGCGCTGACCGGCATCAGCCACGCCTCCGGGGAGCTGGTCGTCGTCACCCCCGGGCCCGGCGGCCTGACCGTCGCTGGCCGTCTTCCCCCGTCGGCCCTCCGCTGAGCCTACCCCGCCTCGCGTGAGGTCGCCTGGACTCCCCTACGCCGGCCCGGGGACGCCGCGGATCGTCTCGAGGACCCGGCGGTAGCCCGAGGGGTCGATCCGGATATCGAGGAGGGCCGGCGCGCCGAGGGCCAGGGCGGCCCGAAAGTCTTCGGCCAGCTCGCGCTCGGTCGTCACGGTGAAGGCCTCGATCCCGAAGCTCCGGGCCAGGGCGCCCAGGTCCGGGCCGCGGTAGTCCACCCCGTAGGGAGAGAACCCTCGCTGCGCCTGCTTGGTCCGGATGAGGGCGAGCCCCTGGTCGTTGAAGACCGAGATCACCAGGGGGAGCCCGAGCCGGACCACCGTCTCCAGCTCGGCCACGACCAGCATCAATCCGCCGTCCCCCGTGAAGCAGAGGACCGGCGCCCCGGGGCGGCAGAGCCCGGCCGCGATGGCGGCGGGGAGCGAGAAGCCCATGGTCGCCAGGCCGTTGGAGATCAGGAAGCGCCGCGGCCGGTGGGCCCGCCAGAGATGGGCCAACGGGAACATGTGGGCGCCGGCGTCCACGGTGACCGTGGCCTCGGGCGGGGCGAGGGCCTCGAGGGTCTCGACGACCCGGTGCGGGGCCAGCCCCTCCGCGGGTGCAGTGAGGCGCGCGCGCACCTCGTCCCGGTAGCCCGCCAGAGCAGCCGGGTCCCACGCCGAGCCCTTCAGCTCGCGGCGCAAGCCCTCCAGGATTTCCGCCGGCTCCCCAACCAGCTCGGCAACCACCGGATAGGCGGCGGTCGGCAACGGCGCCCGATCGATCCGGACGACGGGGACCCGGTACGGCCAGGGGCGCGGGATCAGCTCGACCGGGTCAAAGCCGATCGCGAGCAGGCAGTCGGCCTCGGCGAGGAGCGCCTCCTCGAGGGGCGCCCCGGTGACGACTCCGCACGCCAGGGGGTGATCCTCGGGGATCAGCCCTTTGGCCTTGTAGGTCGTGAAGACCGGCGCGCCGAGGGCCTCGGCGAACGCCACGAGGGCGCGGGCGTCGGCGTCATCGCGGAGGCCGAGAGCGGCGAGGAGCGCGGGGCGACGGGCCTCCCCGAGGAGCCGGGCGACGGCTTCGGCCGCGTCCGCCGCAGGGGCGCTGGCCGGCGCGGGCTGCCAGGCGAGGGGGCGCGCCTCGGCCTCCGCGGTCGCCACGTCGGCGGCCAGGTCGAGGTGGACGGGGCCGCGCGGCTCGCTCAGGGCGAGCCGGACGGCGGCTTCGAGGGTGGCCGAGACGGCACCGGGCCGGAGGACCCGGCTCCCCTTCACCAGCGAGCCGAGGAGGGCCACCGGGTCCACCCGCTGGTGGGAGGTGAACGCCAGCAACGGCTCGGGGTAGCGGTCGGTGAAGGCCAGGAGCGGGGCGCGGTCGAGGCTAGCGTAGGCGATCCCGTTGGCCGAGCTGGCCACGCCGGGGCCGAGGGTGGCGAGGCAGGCGCCGGGCCGGCCGGTCAGCTCGCCGGTCACCGCGGCCATGATGGCGGCCGCGCTCTCCTGGTGGGCGAGGACGAAGTCGAGGCCGTCCCGCCGCGCGGCCTCGATCAGCTCCAGATTCGAGCCGCCGCCGGGGACGCCGAAGAGCTTGGCGACCCCGACCTCCAGGAGGCCGCGGGCGACGACCGCGGCGATGGTGGGCATCCGCCCCTCAGAGTCGGGCCAGCGCGCTCCCCATCCGCTCGAGGGCCTTTTGGATCGTCTCCCGGGAGGCGGCGTAGGAGAGCCGGAGGTACCCTTCCCCGAACTCGCCGAAGGCGCTCCCCCAGAGCAGGGCGACCCCCGCCTCGTCGAGGAGGTAGGTGGCGATCTCCTTGGAGGGGCGCTTGAGCCCCTTGACGTTGGGGAAGACGTAGACCGCCCCGCGCGGCCTGACGCAGCTGACCCCGGGGAGGCGGTTCAGCCCGTCCACGATCAGGTCGCGCCGGCGGCGGAACTCCTCGACCATGGTGTAGGACTCGGACTGGTCCCCCTGGAGGGCGGCGACCCCGGCGAGCTGGACGAAGGTGGCCGTGCAGGAGGCGGAGTTGGTCATGAGCCGGGTGAGCTGCTCCGCGAGTGGAGGCGGCATGACGCCGTAACCGAGCCGCCAGCCGGTCATGGCGTAGGCCTTGGAGAAGCCGTCGAGGATGATGGTCAGCTCCTTCATCCCGGGCAGGCTGGCGATGGAGGCGAACGACCCCTCGTAGAGGAAGCGGTTGTAGATCTCGTCGGCGAGGACCGGGATCCGGAAGCGCCGGGCGATCTCGGCGATCCGGCCGATCTCCTCGGCGGAGAGGACCCCGCCGGTCGGGTTCTGGGGGGAGTTGAGGACGATCAGGCGCGTTTTCCGGGAGACCCGCCGCTCGAACTCGGCCATGTCGAAGCCGAAGCCGGTCTCCTCGAGGAGGGGGATGGGGACCCGGACGCCCCCCACGAAGTCGATGACCGACTCGTAGATGGGGAAGCCCGGGTTGGGGTAGATGACCTCGTCGCCGCGGTTGACCAGGGCGAGGATGGTGAAGAACATGATCGGCTTGGCCCCGGGGGTGACCACGATCTCGTCGGGCGAGACCTCGATGCCGCGCGTCTCGGCGATCTGCTTGGCGATCGCCTCGCGCAGCTCCGGCAGGCCCGCGGAGGGGCCGTAGTGGGTCGCCCCGGCGTCCAGGGCCCGCTTGGCCGCCTCCTTGATGTGGGCCGGGGTGTCGAAGTCCGGCTCGCCGATCTCCAGGTGGACGATCTCCCGCCCCTGCCGCTCCAGGGCCTTCGCCCGGGCCAGGACCTCGAAGGCCGACTCGGTCCCCAATCGCGCCATCCGCTCGGCCAGCTGCATGGTGCTCTCCTCCCTCGATCCGGTGATCGCTTTTTGAGGACGGAATGGGAGCAAGTATAGCACAACGCGGCTGGCCCGGCGGGCGGAGGGGTCTGGGGGTGCGGGAGGCAATCAGCCCCTCGCTCCACACGCTCCGCGGCGCACCCGTCAGTGGCTCGCCGGGCGGGGCCCCTCCTCTCCGCTTTCCGCCCGCCTGTCGGCTTCCCCACCCGGCTCGCTCACGACGGGGACCCGCGCCGCTCCGCTTAACGTTCCGCTCGGGGCCGACCGCCTCCCGTTCAGACTGGTCCGCTCCGAGCAGCGGCTTTGCCGCCGCAACTCAGGGGGGCGGCTCGGAGGGGGGTGGAACCCCCCTTCGATGATTTAGCGGTGGCGGGCGAGGAAG
>JACPHL010000124.1 GCA_016188625.1 Candidatus Rokuibacteriota bacterium
CGACCAACCTGCTCAAGCTCCACCGGGTCGGCGAGCACCGCTAGACCCCTCGGAGGGGGGCTGACGCCCCCCTTCCGAACCTCCCCCCAAGGGTGCGCGGGCCAAGCCCGCGCTCGGAGCGGACCGTCAGGAGCTGGGAGACAACCCCGCTTCTCCTACAGCCGCTCGGGGAGGTGCCGGCCCTGAGCGGAACGTTAAGCGGAGCGGCGCGGGTCCCCGTCGTGAGCGAGCCGGGTGGGGAAGCCGGAGGACAGGCTCAGAACGAAGAAGGAGGGGCCCCGCCCGGCGAGCCACTGACGGGTGCGCCGCGGAGCGTGTGGAGCGAGGGGTCGGCGCCTCCCCGGGCTGGGGGCCGAGAGCGCGCGGGCCGCATCGGCGGGACTCGGAATAGAACCCCGGGGCTCAGCCGAGCCGGCGGTAGAGGGCGAGGACTTCCTCCATGTGGCGGGACCAGGGGTAGGCCTCGACCGCGCGACGGGCACGCTCGCCCATCGCCTCGCGGCGCTCCGGGTTGAGGAGGGTCGCCAGACAGACCGCGAGGCGCTGGAAGTCCGTCGGGTCCTCCACGACCCACCCGCTCCGCCCGGAGTCGAGCAGCTCGGCCGAGCCGTTGGCGCCGGTGGTGACCACCGGCAGCCCTACCGCCATCGCCTCGAGGCAGGTGCTCGCGGCAGGGTCGTAAAGGGAGGGCAGGACAAAGGCGTCCGCCGCGGCGTAGGCCGGCAGCGGATCGTCGAGTAGTCCGAGGAAGCTCACCCGGTCCTCCACGCCCAACGCCGCCGCCAGGCGCCGGTAGGGACCGACCCTCCCCGCCCCCGCCACGAGGAGGCGGAAGGCCCCCCGGAGCCCGGTGAGCGCCACTAGGAGCGGCCCGAGGCCCTTCCGCCGGAACCCGCTCCCCATGAAGAGGAAGGCGGTCTCGTCGCCGAGGCCGAACCGCTGCCGGGCGGCTGGCCGGAGCGCCCGTCGGCGCTCCGGGTGGAACGCCTCGAGGTCCACCCCGGTCCGGATCAGCTCGATCGGAGCCGACGGCCGGTAGTGACGGCGGATCTCGCCCGCGACCTGCCGGGAGTTGGCGACGAGGACCCGGGCGCCGCCCTCGAAGACCCGCCGATCGAGGGCAAGGAGGACCCGGTGGAGAGGCCGCGCGGTGTCGAGAAGGGTCTCGTGGCGGGGCAGGTGCCGGCGGCGGCGGACGAGCCACTCCCGATGGACCCCCTCCCCTGCCCGGTAGACGTCCTGGGCGAGGATCCGGTCGAAGCTGTGCACCAGCCCCCCGGCGGCTCGTGCGACACGGGGGGCCAGCAGGGCAAAGAGCAGGAGGCGGATCGGCTTCGGGACCGGCGGGAGCGGGACCCGGCGGACCTCGACGCCCGGCGGGAGCCCCTCCCAGCGGTGGGCGATCACCGAAACCTCGATCCCGGCCTTCCGGAGCTCGGCGACGACGCGGGCGGCCACCCGCTCGGCCCCGCCGTGGGGCCGGAACTCCCGCCGGACCACGGCCACCCTCACCCTCGGCCCCCCAGCAGTCCCGCGTAGAGCTCGACGAGGCGACGGGCCACCTCGCCGCCGGCGTAGCGCGCCTCGACCGCCCGGCGGGCGGCCCGGCCGAGGCCGCGCGCCAGGGCGGGATCGTCGAGGAGCCGGGCGATAGCCGCCGCCAGCGCCTCGGGGGCCTCGGGGGGGACCAGGAGCGCCGACTCGCCGTCCACGAGGACCTCGGGGGCAACCCCCACGCGGGTCGCCACGATGGGGCATCCCGCCGCCATGTACTCGAAGTGCGCCCGCCCCATCCCCTCGGAGGTCCGTGACGGATAGACGGCGACGTCCAGGGCGCACAGGGCGGGGGGCAGAGGCTCCACATGGCCGGCGAGGATCACCCGCTCCCCGAGGCCCAGGCGCGCGATCTCCCTTCGGATCGCCGCCTCCTCCGGCCCCTGCCCCATCAGGAGGAAGCGGGCGGCTGGGACCCGGTGGGCGAGCCCGGCGACCGCCTCGAGGAAGGTGACGTGGCCCTTCATCGCGCGCAGCCCCGCCACCACCCCGACCAGCGGGGCCTTGTCAGGGATCCCGTAGATGCGCCGGACCGCCGTGCCGTCGAGGCCGGGGCGGAACGCCGCGGCATCCACCCCGCCGTGGAGGACGGCGAGTCGATCGGGCGGGAGCAGTCCCAGGGCGCGGTAGTGGGCGCCGATCGCCTCCGCCACCGCGACCACGAGCGCGGTCCTGGCGTAGAGCCAGCGGTTCAGGGGGTGGGGGCGGATCGGCCCGACGATGTGCCGCGTGCGGACGATCGGGATCGGGGAGGGCGCCAGGGCGGCGAGCCAGTGCTCCTTGCCGCGGTGGACGTGGACCAGGTCGAATCGGGGGAGGAGGGTCCGGAGGGCGAAGAGGTCGCGAAGGTCCGAGGCGGGGGCGAGGCCGCCGGTGAGGCGCAGGGGGAGGAGGTCCCCCGCCCCCATCGCGGCCAGCTGCGCGAGGATCCTGGTCCCGTCCCTGACCGCGAGGACGACCTCGTGGCCGAGCCGCCGCTGCTCGGCGACCATCCGCGCGGCCCAGTAGGCGTCGGAGCTCCAGCCCCGACAGCTCATGAGGTGGAGGATCCGGAGCTTCACCGCCCCTCCCCGAGGAGGTCGCGGTAGATCGCCTCGACGCGGGCCGCCTGCCGCGCGGGCGCGAAGGCGGCCTCGACCCGCTGCCGCCCCGCGGCGCCCATCCGCCGGGCCCGCTCCGGGTCCGTGAGGAGCGTCTCGATGCGCGCCGCGACCGCTTCGGGGTCTCGCCCCTCCACCAGCCACCCGGTCTCGCCGTCCACCACCGTCTCGGGGAGGGCGCCAGCGCGGGCCGCCAGCACGGGGCGGCCCGCGGCCATCGCCTCCAGGGCCGCGCGGCAGGACTCCTCGGAGCCGGCGCCGAGCAGGACGAAGCAGTCCATGGCCGCCAGGGCCGCCGGGAGGTCCGCCTCCCGGTAGCCCGCGAAGCGGGCGGCGTCCTCGAGCCCGAGCCGTCGGATCTCCGCCTCGAGGCCCGGTCGCCCCTCTCCCTTCCCGACGATGAGGAGCCGGGCGACCGGCAGGCGCCCGCGGAGGCGGGCGAAGGCCTCGATCAACAGATCGTGGCCGCGCCCCGGGACCAGCCGCCCGACGGTCCCCACGACCGGCGCCTCGCCGAGCCCGAGCTCCGCGCGGATCGCCCGCCCGTCGAGCCCGGGAGGGAACCGCGCGAGGTCCACGGCCCCGCCGATCCGGTGGCGGCGGTCCGCGGGGAACACCGCCGCGAGGCGTCGCTCGATCGGCCCGGCCACGGCGATCGCGGCATCGGTCCGGCGGTAGAGCCAACGGTGCAGCGGATCGGCCTTGACCGCAGCCGCCCGGTGGAAGGTCCTCAGAAGCCGCGCGGGCGCGCCGCCCCTGGCGAGCCCGGCGAGCCAGTGGTCGTGGGAGAGGTGAGTGTGGACGATCTCGATCCCCTCGGACCGGATGAGCCGGCGCAGGACGACGAGGTCCCTCGCCAGCCGGAAAGGGTGGGCGGTCCGGTCGAGCGAGAGCCTTTCCACCAGCGGGAGCCCCTCGCCCCGGGCCGTTGCCTCGAGACGGTCCCCGCGGATGCACCCCAGGAGCACCCGGTGCCCGCGCTCCCGAAGCCCTCGGACGAGGGTGATGACGGGGTCGGCGCTCCCGGTCCACCAGCGGTTGGCGGCGAGGTGAAGGACCCGGAGCGGCCTCATGGCCGGAGGAGGGCCCGGTAGAGGGCCTCCACCCGGTCGAGGACCGCCTCGGAGGAGTGACGGGAGAGCACGAGCGCCCGGCCCCGCTCGGCCCGCTCCCGGCTCGCGTCGGGCTCCTCGAGGACGCGCCGGAGCGCCCCCGCCAGCCGGTCGGGCTCCCCGGGCGGGACCAGGAGGCCGGTGACGCCGTCCTCGACGAGCTCGGCGATCCCCCCAGTGGCGGTCGCCACGACGGGGTGCGCCATGGCCATCGCCTGCAGGAGGGCCTGCGGGATCCCCTCGGAGCGGAGCGAGGCGAGGACGACCACGTCCATGGCCGCCAGACACTCCGGGACGTCCCGCCGGAAGCCGAGGAAGTGGACCCGCGCCTCGAGCCCGCGCCGCTCCACCTCCGTCTCCAGCGTCGGCCGCCCGCTCCCGTCGCCGACCAGGAGGAGCCGGGCGTCGGGGTAGTGGGGGAGGAGCGCCCGGAAGGCCTCCAGGAGGTCGGCGTGGCCCTTCGAGGAGCGGAAGAAGGCGACGCACCCGAGGGTCGGCCAGCCGAGCCCCAGCTCCTTCCGCACCGTCTCCCCGCTCACCGCGGGCGAGAAGCGGGCGGGATCGACGCCGGCCGGCAGGGAGACGAGGCGCTCGGCCGGGACCCCGGCGGCGCGCAGGGCCGCCTCGACGCCGCGCCCGCTCGCGATGACCCGGTCGGCGAGGAGGGTGTAGACCGGGTTCCAGCGCCGCCGGACCGGGATCGAGACGTGGCGGCTCCTCACCACCGGGCGGCCGAGGAGCCGGCCCGCCAGCCCACCGAGCCAGGCGTCGATGGAGCTGTGGGTGTGGACCAGCTCCACGCCCTCGCGGACGAGGAGGGCGGCGAGCCCGGCGAGCGCCACGGGGTCCGCGGGCCCCCGCATCCGGAGCGGCCGCGCCTCGATCCCTTCCTGGCGGGCCTGGGCGAGGATCCGGGCCCCGGGCTGGCCGGCGAGCAGGACGCGCCACCCGCGCGCGACGAGCCCCCGGCACTCGGCGAGGGTCCGGATCTCCTGGCCGCCCCAGCCGGGCGAGGCCTCGGTGTGGAGCACGGTGCTCACCGCCGCCTCCCCAGGCGCTCGCGGACCGCGCCGTAGACCTCCTCCACGGTGATCGCCCGCAGGCAGCGGTGATCGATCGGGCAGCGGCGGGCGAAGCAGGGCGCGCAGGGCGGCGGCTTCCAGAGCACGGCGTGGTCGGTCCCGAGCGGCGCGGTGAGTCGAGGGTCGGTGGGGCCGAAGAGCGCGACCACGGGGACGCCGCTCGCCGCGGCCACCTGGGTCGGGCCGGTGTCGCCGCCCACGAGGACGCTGAGCCTCGAGCAGAGCGCGGGGAGGAGCGCCGGACGATCCTCCCCCACCAGCGAGAGCGGGGGCTTCGCCATCGCCCGGCGGATCGCCTCGTAGAGCGGCCGCTCCCGGGGACTCCCCAGGAAGAGGACCGCGAGGCCGTCGCCCAGCAGGCGCTCGGCCAGCCGGGCGTAGGCGTCGAGCGGCCAGAGCTTGGAGGGGCCGAAGGCGGCGCCGAGCTGGATCCCGACGAGCGGCTCTCCCGGCACCACGCCCCGCTCGGCCAGGAGCCGGTCGGCCTCGGCCAGGCGTTCGGGCCCGATCGGAAGGCGCGGGGCGCGCTCCTCGGCCGCGAGGCCGAGCGGCCCGAGGAGGCGGAGGTAGGCCTCCACCTGATGGACCGGCCCCCGGGGCCTCGGGACGGGATGGGTCAGGAGGAGTCCGCGCCCGTCGGCGGCGTACCCGACCCGGACGCGGGCCCCCGTGAGCCAGGCCTCGAGGGCCGAGCTGAAGGAGTTGGGGAGGAGCAGCGCCACGTCCACCCCCTCCCGTCGGAGGGCCCGCATCTGGCGGAGCCGCTCGGCCCACCCCGACGCCCACGGCAGGATGCGGTCGGCGAGCGGCTCGCCCTCCAGGAGCTGGCCGGCCCAGGGGCCGAGCAGCAGGAGGTCGGCCCCGGGGAACCCCCGCCGGAGGGCCCGGAGCATCGGGGTCGCCATGACGGTATCGCCGAGCCAGTTCGGGCACCGGACCAGGATCCGCCGGAGGGCGGCGGCGGGTGGTGCCGTCATCGGGGGAGGCCCAGGCGGGCGCGGAGGGCATCGCGCCAGGCCCCTGCCCCCTCGCCGAGGGCGAGACGGACTCTGAGCGCCCAGACGGGGAGCCCCGAGCCCCGGGGCAGCCGCACCGCGTCCTTCTCGGTGGTGATGGGCCCCTCGGCGCCGAGGGCCCTGGCCTGCGCCGCGAGCGCCCGGAGGTCGTCGGGGGCGTAGGGGTGGTGATCCGGGAAGGCGAGGAGGTCGAGGACGGGGAGCCCGGCGGCCCGGAGGGTGGCCCGGAACGAGTCGGGCGCGGCGATCCCCGCGAAGGCGAGGAGGCGCCGTCCGTCGAGGGCGGCCAGCGGCAGCCGTCGTCCCGTCGCCACCTCAAGGATCCCCTCCGGCTCGAGGCGCGCCAGGGCGCACGGCGCGGTCGGGTTCCACCGTCTGAGCTCAGCCCGGACCCGCTCGATCGCCGGGTCCGGGGCCTCGGCGTGGGTGATCACGAGGAGGTCGGCCCGGCCCGCGGCCCGCGCCGGCTCCCTGAGGCTCCCCCGCGGGAAGAGTCCGCCGCGCCCCCACGGCGCCTGCGCGCTCACCAGGAGGACCTCGACGTCCTTGGCGAGGGTGCGGTGCCGGAAGCCGTCGTCCAGGAGGAGGACCGCCGGGCGGAAGCGCTCGAGGGCCCAGGCGCCCGCGCGGTAGCGGTGCGCGCCCACGACGACCGGCACGCCCGGCAGGCGCGCGGCCAGGAGGGAGGGCTCGTCCCCGGCCTCCTCGGGGCCGAGGAGGAGCCGCTGGCCGTCCGAGACGGCCTGGATCTCGGCCGTGCGGGCGCGGCGGTAGCCGCGGGAGAGGACGACCACCGGTGCGCCCGCGGCCTGAAGCTCGCGGGCCAGGAGCTCGACCATCGGGGTCTTGCCCGTGCCGCCGAGGGTGAGGTTCCCGACGCTGATCACCCGACAGGGCAGGCGCCGGGTGCGGAGGACGCCGAGCCGGTAGAGGCCCGCCCGAAGCCGGAGCAGGATCCCGTAGCCGAGCGCGGCCACCGAGAGGAGCCCGGCCCAGGCGGGCGCGGGCTCGCGCTGCCACGCCCGGTGGAGACGTTCGGACCAGAGCGCCGCGCGCATGGGGCCATTATAGCCCACCGGATCGAGGCTCCCCCAGGACGCGCTTCAGGAGCTCGATCGTCCGCGCCGTCGCCCCTTGCCGGGCCCGAACCGCCTCGCGGGCCGCCGCCCCGAGGCGTCGCCGCTCCTCGGGATCGCGGAGCAGGCGATGGACCGCCTCGGCGAGTCCGTCTCGATCCCGCACCTGGATCGCGCCGCCCGCCTCGAGGAGCAGGGTGGCGGCCTCCCGGAAGTTCTCCACATGCGGTCCGAAGACGACTGCCTTTCCCAGGAGCGCGGGCTCGATCATGTTGTGCCCCCCGACCGGGACCAGGCTCCCGCCGACGAAGACCACGTCGGCCGCGGCGTAGAGCGAGGCCAGCTCCCCCACGGTGTCGAGGAGGATCACCGGGCGCTCGGCTCCCGACCGCTCGGCCGGGAGACGGCTCCGCCGCACCCCCTGGAGCCCGCGCCGGGCCAGGAGCTCCTCCACCTCCCCCACGCGCTCCGGATGCCGGGGGGCGAGGATGAGGGTGAGGGGGCCGCCCTCCGCCCGGACCCGCTCCAGCGTCTCGAGGAGCTGCTCCTCCTCGCCGCGGTGGGTGCTCCCGGCGATCCAGATCGGCTCGGTGTCGGCGAGGTGGAGGAGCCGGCGCCAGAGTCGGTCCGCCCCCTCGACGCCGGGGGCCTCCATCTTCAGGTTGCCGGTAACCACCACGCGCTCCGGCGGCGCGCCCAGACCGATGATCCGGCGGGCGTCCTCCTCGGACTGCATCCCGAATCCCGTGACCTCCCCGAGGGTCCGCCGGAAGAGGCGCCGGACGAGCCGGTACCGCCGGTAGGAGCGGTCCGAGATCCGGCCGTTCACCACGACCGACGGGATCCCCCGCCGGGCGAGGGTGCGGAGGAGGTTGGGCCAGAGCTCGGTCTCGAGGGCGATGAAGCCGCGCGGCGCGATCCGGCTCACCGCGGCCTGGACCGCGAAGGGGAAATCCAGGGGGAAGGCGATGAGGGCCGAGACCTCCGGCAGGCGATCGCGCACCACCCGGGCCCCGGTCCCGGTGACGGTGGAGATGACGACCTCGGTCTCCGGCCAGCGGGCCCGGAGGGCGCGGACGAGGGGGATGGCCGCCATCGCCTCCCCGACGGAGACGGCGTGGACCCAGAGCCGGGGAGGGCCGGGGCGGAGGGGGACGAACCCGAGCCGCTGCCCGAGGAGTAGCGGCTCCCGACCTCGCCAGACCCGGCGGAGCAGGAAGCCGGGGAGGGCCGCCAGATAGGCGAGGCCGAGGCAGAGACTATAGAGTAGGTACACGGGCGCCGAAGTAGGCGTCGGCCTCGCGGGTCAGCTCGCGCAGGCGGCTCTCGAGGGCCCCCCGCCGCGCCTCCAGGACCTCCCGATCGGCGTCCGCGGGGACGTAAAGGGGCTCCCCGAAGATCACCACCACGCGGGCGAAGGGGTGGGGGACCAGGAACTCGTCCCAGCTCGCCAGGTGCGTCCGCCGGGAGGCGGAGAGCGCCAGGGGGACGATCGGGGCCCCGGAGAGCTTGGCCAGGAGCGCGATCCCGGACTGGACGACGTAGCGGGGGCCGCGCGGGCCGTCGGGGACGATCGCCGCCTCCTCCCCCGCCTTGAGCCGGCGGGCCAGCTCCCGGATCGCGGCCGTACCGCCCCGGGTGGTGGAGCCGCGCACCACGCGGAAGCCGAACCCCCGGACGTAACGGCTCACCAGCTCGCCGTCCCGGTGCCGGCTCGCCAGGACCCAGGGGCGATGGCGTCCGCGGTAGAGGTACGGGACCAGGAGGATTCGCCCGTGCCAGCAGGCGTAGATGAGCGGCGCCCGAGCGGCCCAGAACGGCTCGACGACGTCGCGGTTGACCTCCGTCAGGGTGAGGGTCCGCCCCAGGAGCGAGACCGCCCACCGGCCCAGCGGGGGGAGGAGGGCGAGGCGAAGCCGATCGGCCCAGCTCATGAACCCTCGGAGGGGGGCTGCCGCCCCCCTTCCGAACCTCCCCCCACCGGTTGCGCCGGCAAAGCCGGCGCTCGAAACGCCTCCTCAAAGGGATGCTGTGGCGTGGGGTGTCTCATCCCGTCACCGAGGCGCCGACCTCGCGGAGGATGCTTCGGGCCGCACGTTCGGTCGCGCCGGGCTGGCCGAGGCGAGCCCGGACCTCCCGGAGGGCATCGAGCTGCGCGGCGCGGGCTCCGGGGTCGTCGAGGAGGGCGAGGGCCTCGCGCGCCAAGGCGGCGGAGGTGGCGGCGCCCTGAATCAGCTCGGGGACGACCGCGCGCCCCGCGAGGATGTTGGGGAGGCTGATGTAGTGGACACCCCGGACGACGAGCCGGCCGATGAGATAGCTCGGGGGCGACACCCGGTAGATCACGACCATCGGGGCGCCGAACCACGCCGCCTCGAGGGTGGCCGTGCCCGAGGCGACCAGGAGGAGGTCCGCCCCCGCCATCACCCGGTAGGTCTCCCCGGAGACCACGCGCACCGCCACCTCGCCCCGCCGAAGCGGGCCGGCCACGGCCTCGGCGGGGATCGTCGGGGCCAGGGCGAGCACGAACCGCGCCCCGGGCCGGGCGGCCTGGATGCGGCCGGCCGCCTGGAGCATCAGGGGGAGGTGCCGCGCGACCTCCTCCCGCCGGCTCCCCGGCAGGAGCCCGACCAGCGTCTCGCCGTCCCGGGCGTATGCCTGGCGTGCCGGCCCGCGGTCGAGGGCCGGGAGGACGTCGAGGAGGGGGTGGCCGATGAACTCCACGGGCACCCCGGCCTCCTGGTAGAGGCCGACCTCGAAGGGGAAGACCGCGAGGACGCGATGGACGTGCCGGGCGATGGTTCGCAGGCGGCCCCGCCGCCACGCCCACACCTGGGGGGCGATGAAGTAGACCACGGGGATCCCGAGGGCGGAGGCCGTGCGGGCCAGGCGCAGGTTGAAGTCCGGGAAGTCGATGAGGACCAGGCCGCTCGGGCGCGTCTCGGCGAGGTGGCGTCCGAGGCGCCGGAGGCCCCGGAGCAGGGCCGGGAGGCGACGGGCGACCTCGCTGATCCCCACCACGGAGGCCTCCTCGATCCCGTGGAGGAGCCGGACCCCGGCCTCGCGCATCCGCTCACCGCCCATCCCGACGAGGCTCCACTCCGGGACGAGCCGGGCCAGGGCCCGCGCGAGGGTGGCGCCGTGGAGGTCGCCCGAGGCCTCGCCGGCGACCACCATCAGGCTCGGGCCTCCGCCTGCCCGCCCCCCTCCGAGTGGATTAGACCCCGACGAGGGTGATCCCCTCACGCTCCGCCTCGGCGACGAGGGTCTCCCGGTCCAGGAGCACGACCCGCCCGGCCTGGACGGCGAGGACCGCTCCCCGCCCCTCGGCCAGCGCCCTGAGGGTGGTCGGTCCGACGGTCGGCACGTCGAAGCGGTAGTCGTGGTCGGGATGGCTCAGCTTGACGACCACCGCCCCGGGGCCGCCGAGCCGCGTCCCACGCCGGATCGCCTCGTCGGTCCCCTCCAGGGCCTCCACCGCCAGCACGGTCCCGGCCCGGACCACCACGGTCTGGCCGACGCCGTGACGGACGAGGCCGTCCCCGACCGCGAGGCCGACCCGCACGTCCTGCCACTGGGCGTCGGTGGGCGCCGTGCGGGTGAGGGCCCCTTGGGGCGCGAGCCAGGGGGCCAGGAAGCGTCGCTGATCGAGCAGCTCGATCCCCAGCCGGGCGAGCTCGCCGGTGGCCACCCGGAACAGGGCCGCGTCGCTCCAGTCCGGGGCGGCCGCCAGGAGCCGGCCCGCCTCGCCGTCCAGGGCCATCCCCTGAAAGAGCGCCTCCTTGCGGACCCGGCCGGCCAGGACCACGTGTCGGATCCCCTCGGCGCCGAGGGTCGCCAGGATCGGCGCGATCTCACCGAGGCGGGTGGGGATGACCCGATCGACCTCCGCCGCGAGTTCGGGGGCGTCGGGGAGGGCGAAGGCGATCACGCGCCACCCCTCGCGCCGGGCCTCCCGCGCCACGAGGGCGGGGAGGGTCCCGCTGCCGGAGAGGAGCCCCAAGGGCGCGCGCACCGGGGAGGGTCCCGCCGGGTCGGGGGAGGGCCCGACCATGACGCCGCCCTCAGCGGGGCGGCCAGGGGGTCTCGGGCCGGCCCTCCCGGATCATCCGCTCGATCTCCAGCGCCACGGCCAGCGAGCGGAGGTCGTCGGCGTCCCCCGGGTCCGCGCGGCCCGTCTGGCGGGCGTGGCGGACGGCGTTGACCAGGTGGACGATCTCGAGCTTCAGCGGGTTCTCCTTGTGGACGAAGAGGTGCTCCACGGACGACTCCTGCCGGTAGCGGATCGACTCGCGGTTCAGGATGTACTCGGCCGCGGCCCGGCGGTGGATCTGGATCTCCTGGTCGGTGTAGTCCAGGACGATGTAGGCGTCGGGCTGGGTGATGGCCAGGGTGCGGATCTTCTGCTCCGTGGCCCGGCTGGCCGTGATGTTGGCGATGGTCCCGCCCTCGAAGAGGATCTGAACGTTGGCGACGTCGGGTTGCGCCGAGTGGACGGACGACCCCAGGGCCGTGACCCGGCGGATCTCGGAGTCCACCAGGTTCAGGATGATGTCGAGGTCGTGGATCATGAGGTCCATGACCACGGTGTCGTGCTGGACCCGGGGGACGAAGGGGCCGAGCCGGCGGGACTCCACCAGGATGGGGTTGACCACGATCTTGCGGAGCTCCTGGACCGCCCCGTTGAAGCGCTCCACGTGCCCCACGTGGAGGATCACGTCCCGCTCCCGGGCGATCCGGAAGAGCTCCCGGGCCTCCTCCAGGGTGGGCGCCACCGGCTTCTCCACCAGCACGTTGATCCCGGCCTCCAGGAGGTCGCGGGTCACCTCGAAGTGGAGGGGGGTGGGGACCGCGACCGTGGCGAGGTCCACCCGCCCGATGAGCTCCCGGTGGTCGGCGAAGGCCTGGGTGTCGTACTGGACGGCCAGGCGCGCGGCCTTGGCCTGGTCGGTGTCCACGATCCCGACCAGCTCCACGTCCCAGAGCTCGGCGAAGACCAGGATGTGGTACTGCCCCATGTGGCCGGCCCCGACCACCGCGGTCCGCATCCTCCGCTGCTCCCGCGCCATCAGCAGATCCCCCGCTTGGAGGCGGCGATGAACCCCACGAGGTGGGCGATCTGCTCCGAGGGCGGGAGCTCGGCCCGGATCCGCTCCAGGGCGTGGGGCGTGCTGAGCCCTGACCGGTAGAGGATCTTGAAGGCCCGCTGGAGATCCTGGCGGACCTCGGCGGGGATGTTGGCCCGGCGGAGCCCGACCACGTTCACCCCCCGGGCCTGCGCGGGATTGCCGTCCGCGATGAGGTAGGGCGGGACGTCCTGGACCACCTTCGAGCACCCCCCGACGTAGGCCAGGGCCCCGATCCGGGTGAACTGGTGGATCCCGGTCAGGCCCGAGATCACCGCGCGGTCCTCCACCTCCACGAACCCGGTCAGCCCCGCGTAGTTGGTGATGATGACGCCGTTGCCGATCTTGCAGTCGTGGGCGATGTGGCTTGCCGCCATGAGGAAGTTGCCATGGCCGATCTCGGTCCATCCCTCCTCCAGCGAGGAGCGGTGGATGGTCGCGTACTCGCGGATCACGTTGCCGTCGCCGATCCTGACCCCCGAGCGGATTCCCTCGACGTACTTGAGGTCCTGTGGCGGGGTCCCGATGACCGCCCCGGGGAAGATCCGGCAGCGCTCCCCGATCTCCACCAGCCCCTCCAGGACCACATGGGCGCCGATCTCGGTCCCCCGGCCCACCCGGACCCCGTCCCCGACGATGGCGTAGGGAGCGACCCGGGTCCCGGAGGCCAGCTCCGCCTTGGGGTGGACGATGGCCGTGGGATGGACCTCGGGGGGCGCCTCGTCGTTAGGCCTTTCCACCCCGTCTGGCCTCCAACGCCGCCACCCGCCGCTCCAGCTCCCGCACCGCCCGGAGGAGCTCGGGGAGCCGCGCGAGGCTCGCCGCGACCCGCCGCCCGAGGGCGATGGGGAGGGCCGGGCTCCCGAGCACGGCCTCCCCGGCGGGGACGTCCCTGTGTACCCCGGAGTGCGAGGCGATCTGGGCCCCCTCCCCGATCTCGACGTGGTCGGCGATCCCGACCTGGCCGCCCAGGACCGCCCGATCCCCGATCCGGCAGGACCCGGAGATCCCAGTCTGGCCGACGATGATGCAGTCGGCGCCGACGACGGTATTATGGCCGATCTGGACCAGATTGTCGATCTTCGTCCCGCGCCGGACGACGGTCTCCCCCAGGGTGGCGCGGTCGATGGTGACGTTGGCGCCGATCTCGACGTCGTCCTCGATGATGACCCGCCCGACCTGGGGGATCTTCTGGTGCCGGCTCCCGTCGAAGGCGTAGCCGAAGCCGTCGGCTCCGATGATCGCCCCGGCGTGGACGATCACCCCGCGGCCGACCCGGACCGCCTCGCGGAGGACCACGTGGGGGTAGAGCACGCTCCCCTCGCCGACCTCGCAGCGCGCCCCCACGAAGACGTGGGGGAAGAGGACGGCACGGGGGCCGATGAGGCTCTCCTCACCCACGACGGCGTAGGCCAGGACGGTCGCCGCGGGGTCCACCCCGGCGGAGGCCGCCACCACGGCGGAGGGGTGGATCCCCGGCGGAAACGTCGGCGCGGGATGGAAGACCCCGAGGATCCGGGCGACCGCCAGGTAGGGATCGCGGACCCGGATGAGGGGGCGGTCCGGGAGCTCCAGGTCCGGGGGCACGATCAGGGCGCCGGCCCGGCTGGCCCGCGCCCCGGGAAGGGCGGAAGCCCGGGCCACGAAGGCGATCTCGCCGGGGCCGGCGCGCTCCAGCTCCGCCACCCCGTGGATGGGGAGGGCGGGATCGCCCGTCGCCTCCCCCTCCACGAGCCGGGCCAGCTCGCCGAGGGTGCGGGTCGCGGCCACCCTACTTCTTCTCCCGAGCTTTCTCCTGATCGTACAGCTTGATCACCTCGTCGGTGAGGTCGGCATCGCCGTCGGCATGGATCACGCCGGCGCTGCGCTTCTCGAGGATCAGGAGGTAGCCCTTCTCCTTGCCGTGCCGCTCGATGAGCTTGGCGACCTCCTGGAGGATCCTCTGGGTGATCTCCTGCTCCTTCTTGTCCAGGTCCTTCTGGAAATCGTCCACCAGCCGGCGGAGATCCCGGACCCGCCGCTGGAGGGTCTCCTCCCTCTCCTTCTTGACCTCGGGGGAAAGGAGAAGCGCCTTCTTCTCCAGCTCCTCCCGGAGCTTCTCAATCTCGCCCTGCCGCTGGTCGACCTCCCGCTGCATGGAGGCCTTCTCTTTCTCGAGCTGCTCCCGGGCGGCCAGCCCGGCGGCGGAGCGGGCGAAGACCTTCTGGACGTCCACGAACCCGATCCGGTTGGCCTGCGCCCCCGCCTGGCCTCCCACCAGGATCGCCAGGAGGGCGCCCAGGATCACCACCAAGGACCTCGACATGCCCGACCCCTTTCCTAGAAGGTAGACCCGATGGCGAAGTGGAACTGGGCGCTCTTCTCCCCCGGCTCCCGGTCCAGGTTGAAGCCGTAGTCCACCCGGACCGGTCCGAAGGGCGAGAACCAGCGGAAGCCGACCCCCGCCGCCATTCGGAGGTCGGTGGGGTCGAAGTCCTCCCCGAACCCGTAGGCGTTCCCCGCGTCGAAGAACAGCGCGGCGCGGAGGCGCGGGATCAGCGGGATGAGGAGGTCGGCGTTGAACAGGAGCTCCTTGTCGCCGCCGATCCTGGCCCCGGTCTCATCCCGGGGGGAGACCGAGCGCGTCCG
>JACPHL010000106.1 GCA_016188625.1 Candidatus Rokuibacteriota bacterium
GATGAGGAACTCCCCCACGAAGCCGTTGAGCCCCGGCAGGCCGATGGAGGAGAGGGTGACCACGAGGAAGAGGGCCGAGAAGACCGGGAGCGGGCCCCAGAGCCCGCCGAAATCGGCGATCAGCCGGGTGTGGCGGCGCTCGTAGATCATCCCGACGAGCAGGAAGAGCGCCCCGGTGGAGAGGCCGTGGTTCACCATCTGGAGGATCCCGCCCGCGATCCCCTGGGGGGTGAGGGTGAAGAGCCCGAGCATGACGAAGCCGAGGTGGCTCACGCTGGAGTAGGCCACCAGCTTCTTGAGGTCCGGCTGGACCATGGAGACCCAGGCCCCGTAGACGATCCCGACGATCCCCAGGGCGAAGATCAGGGGGAGGAAGGCGAGCGAGGCCTGGGGGAAGAGGGGGAGGCAGAAGCGGAGGAAGCCGTAGGTCCCCATCTTGAGGAGGACGCCGGCCAGGATGACGCTCCCGGCGGTCGGGGCCTCGACGTGGGCGTCGGGGAGCCAGGTGTGGAACGGGAAGAGCGGGACCTTGATGGCGAAGGCCAGGGCGAAGGCGAGGAAGAGCCAGGCCTGGGTCCAGGGATCGATGGAGAGCCCGAGCAGATCGGGGTAGTCGAAGGTGTGGGTCCCGGTCTCGGCGCCGTGGAGGAAGTAGAGCCCGAGGATGGCCAGGAGCATGAGGACGGAGCCGGCCATGGTGTAGAGGATGAACTTGATGGCGGCGTAGATCCGCCGGGGCCCGCCCCAGACCCCGATCACGAAGTACATGGGGACCAGCATGGCCTCCCAGAAGACGTAGAAGAGGAAGAGGTCGAGGGCGACGAAGACCCCGAGCATCCCCGTCTCGAGGAGGAGCATGGTGATCAGGAACTCCTTCACCCGCTCGGTGATCGCCTGCCAGGCCGACAGGAGACAGAGCGGGGTGAGGAAGGTGGTCAGCAGGACGAGGAACAGGCTGATCCCGTCCACCCCGAGGTGGTAGCTGATCCCGAAACCCGGGATCCACTCCCGGCGCTCCTCGAACTGCATCCCGGCCTCGGCCGGGTCGAAGGCGAGCCACAGGCCGACGGAGAGGAGGAAGGCGACCGTGCTGACCCCGAGGGCGATCCGGCGCAGGCGCCCTTCGTCCCGGCGGTCGAGGAGGAAGAGCGCGAGGGCCCCGAGGGCCGGGAGGAAGACGATGGCGCTCAGCAGCACCGTCGCCCTCGAGGGTCATCCGCCCGGCCCGACGGCGGGCTCGCAACGCCCAGCGCCGTCATCGCCATCTCACCAGGAGGCCGAGGAGGATCACGGCCCCGACCAGCATCGACAGGGCGTAGTTCATCACGAGTCCGGTCTGCACCCGCCGGAGCACCGACGACCACCGGCCCACCAGATCGGCCGCGCCGTTGACCAGCCCGTCGATGACCCCGAGGTCGAAGACCCGGGCGCACCACTCCGAGACCGCCACCAGCGGGCGGACGAAGAGGGCGTCGTAGAGCTCGTCCACGTAGTACTTCCCGAGGAGCAGGACGTGGAGGCGGTTCGACGGGACGCCGAGCCGTTCCGCCGGGACCGGCCGGCGGAGATACATCCGCCAGGCCGCCAGGATCCCGCCCAGGGCCGTGGCCACCGCGACCGCCATG
Organism: Candidatus Rokuibacteriota bacterium; assembly: GCA_016188625.1. Lineage (GTDB taxonomy): Bacteria > Methylomirabilota > Methylomirabilia > Rokubacteriales > JACPHL01 > JACPHL01. The sequence continues at coordinate 1,626 of JACPHL010000106.1, forward strand.
AGCAGGGGCCCGGTCCCCGGCCCGAGCGCGGCCTCCCCGTGGGGGAGGACCGGGTCGAGGAAGCGGGCGATCGGGGTGCCGTGCTCGCCCGGGAGCCCCCAGACCCCCCCGATGGCCGAGAGGACCGCGAGGAACCCCAGCGGGATGGTCATGACCGGCGGGGACTCGTGGAGGTGGCGCGCCGCCTCGGCGTCGAGCCGCGAGGGGCCGAAGAAGGCGAGGAAGACCAGCCGGAAGATGTAGAAGGCGGTGAAGGCCGCCCCGAGGAGCCCGAGGGCGTAGACCCCGAGGTGCCCGGAGGCCCAGGCCGCGGCCAGGATCTCGTCCTTGGAGAAGAAGCCGGCGAAGGGCGGGATCCCGGCGATGGCCACCGCCGCGACCAGGAAGGTGAGCGTCGTGACCGGGAGCCGCCGGGCCAGCCCGCCCATGCGGCGGATGTCCTGCTCCCCGCCCAGGGCGTGGATGATCGAGCCCGCGGCGAGGAAGAGGAGCGCCTTGAAGAAGGCGTGGGTGACCAGGTGGTAGATCCCCGCCGCGTAGGCCCCCACCCCGACCCCCGCGAACATGTAGCCGAGCTGGCTGATCGTCGAGTAGGCCAGGATCCGCTTGATGTCGTTTTGGACCAGGCCGATGGAGGCGGCAAAGAGCGCGGTCAGGATCCCCACCCAGGCCACCACCTCCAGGGCCACGCCCGAGCGCTCGAAGAGGACGTGGGCGCGGGCGACCATGTAGACCCCGGCCGTGACCATGGTGGCGGCGTGGATGAGGGCCGAGACCGGGGTCGGGCCCTCCATGGCGTCGGGGAGCCAGGTGTGGAGCGGGAGCTGGGCGGACTTCCCGCACGCCCCCGCGAAGAGGAGGAGGGCGATCGCCGTGGCGGTCCCCGTCGGGAGCGCCCAGGCCTGGGCGAAGACCTCGTCGTACTCCAGGGTGCCGAGGGAGACCCAGAGGAGCATGACGCCGAGGGCGAACCCGAAGTCGCCCACCCGGTTCACGATGAAGGCCTTCTTCCCCGCGTCCGCCGCGGCCGGCCGGGTGTACCAGAAGCCGATCAGGAGGTAGGAGCAGAGCCCGACCGCCTCCCAGAAGACGTAGAGGAGGAGGAAGTTGCCGGCCAGGACGAGCATGACCATCGAGAAGACGAACAGGGTGAGGTAGGCGAAGAAGCGCGGGTAGCCGGGGTCCCCGTGCATGTAGCCGATCGAGTAGACGTGGATCAGGAAGCCGACCCCGGTGACGACCAGGAGCATGACGGCCGAGAGCTGGTCGAGCTGGACCGTGACCGGCGCCCGGAAGTCGCCCGCGATGATCCAGTCTAAGAGCGGGCCGGTAAAGGTCTCGCCGTCTCGCCAGACGCGGAGGAAGGCGGCGAGGGCGACGACGAAGGCGAGCCCAACCGAGGGGACGGCGACCCAATGGGCGCGGGCCCCGAGCCGGCGGCCGAAGAAGACCAGGATCAGGGTCCCCGCGAGGGGGAGGGCGGGGATCGGCCAGATCAGGTGGACCATGTGAAAAATGGCATTTGGCCGCGGACTAAAAAGCCCAGGACGACCGCCTGGGTGCCTCCATGCTAGCGGAGCGACCGGGGGGAGTCAAGCCGAGGCACGGCTACCGGAGCCCTCGGGCCTGCTCCAGGTTCTTCGCCTTGTCGAGGTTCCTCACCCCTTTGAGCTGAGCGTTCGAAAAATCGGCCCCGGCCAGGTTCGCCCCCTCCAGGTCGGCCCCGGCCAGGACAGCGCCGCGCAGGTTGGCCCCGGCGAGGTTGGCCCGCCGCAAGTCGGCCTGGGGCAGGTCGGCCCCGCGCAGGTTGGCTCCCGCCAGATTGGCCTCGCCGAGATCGGCCCCCCGCAGCGTCGCCTGAGCCAGGTCGGCCCCGCCCAGATTGGCCCGGCGCAGGTCGGCCCCCACCAGGTCCGCCTCGACCAGGACCGCTCCGCCGAGGTCGGCCTCGATCAACTGAGCCCCGCGCATGTCTATCTTTGTCAGATCGAGCCCCCTGAGGTTCTTGCCCCTGAGATTCTTCGTGGTGCTGAGGATCCCTTTGACCTGTTCGGCCGTGAGCCCGGCCTCCTCGCCGGTCGCGCGCCCGACGACGAGGCCCGCGCTCAGTAGGGCGACGACCACCGTCAGCATAGCCTTGGCGGCGCTAACGAGACGCACGTGGCGGCCCTCCCCTTCCCGGCCGCGAGGAGACGCCGCCGGCATCGAGCCCATGTCCGACGAGCGCCAGAAATCTCTGGGCGTCGTCGAACATGTTCGTGTTATTGAAGAGGCAGTAGACCGCCTCGAACCCCCGGCAGATCCCGAGGAGCTCGGCCAGCTCGGCGTCGGTGTAGCGGTAGTGGTAGCCGCCCTTGCCGTGGAGCCGAAAGTAGGCCGGGCTCCCCCAGACCGGGCGGCGCTGGAAGGGGTCCACGCAGTGGATGAGGTCGAGCCTCCGGCAGAGGCGCCCGATCTCGGCGTCCTCCCACGCCCCGCGGGGCTCCCAGGCCAGGGTGAGCCCGCCGCGGTCGATCTCCCCGAAGAAGGCCTCGAGGTCCGCCCGGTGGCGCGCCGTGGGGGTGAAGCTCGCCGGGCACTGGAAGACGACGATTCGCGCGCCGAGGATCCGGGCCAGCCCGGCCGTCGCCCGCCAGGTCGCGTGGACTTCGGCGGTGGGTTTGCAGGCGCCGTAGCGCGGCTTGGCGGCCTCGGGGAGCGAGGTGCGGAGGCGGCGATAGGTCGGCGAGGTCGGCTCGTGGGTGATGAGCTGGGGGACCTTCAGGGTGAACTCGAACCCCTCGGGCGCGCCCGCCCGCCAGCGCTCCGCGGTGGAAAGGCGCGGCAGGTTGTAGAAGGTCTCCTGGATCTCCACCAGGCCGAGGTCGCGGTAGTAGACCGCCCGCCCCACCGGCCACCCGCAGCACCCGACCAGGAGGTCCACGGCGCCCGCCTAGGTCCCTCGGAGCGGGGCTCCGCCCCCCTTCCGAAACCTCCCCCCAAGGTTGCGCGGGCCAAGCCCGCGCTCGGAGCGGACCACCCAATCCGCGAGCCGATGGTCCAGAACGCGCGAGCGCACGGCGGTACTCGGACGGCCCTAGGCGTCGGGGGCGTTGGGGTCGATCCCGAGCCCGGCGAGCTTCTTCCGGAGGGTATTGCGGTTGATCCCCAGGAGCGCCGCGGCGCGGAGCTGGTTGCCGCCCGTCTCCCGGAGCACCGCGCGGAGGAGCGGCCGCTCCACCAGGCCGAGGACCAGCTCGTAGAGGTTGGCCGACCCCTTCTCCCGGAGCCCGCGCACGCACTCCTCGAGCTTGTGGGCGATCAGCTCCTCGATGGTCGCCTCCGCCAGGGCCGAGGCCGCGGCCGACACCGGCGCGATGGGGAGGTGCTCGGGGAGGATCACCCCGCCCGAGGCCATCACCATGGCGTGCTGGATGACGTTCTCCAGCTCTCGCACGTTCCCCGGCCAGTCGTAACCGACCAGGCGATCGAGGGTCTCCGGCGCGAGCAGCCGTTCCCCCACGTCGTCCTGGTACTTGGCGAGGAAGTGCCGGGCCAGGAGCGGGATATCCTCGCGTCGCTCCCGGAGGGGGGGGAGGGCGAGCGAGACGACGTTGAGGCGGTAGTAGAGGTCCTCCCGGAAGCGCCCCTCGCGGATCAGCGCCTCGAGGCCCCGGTTCGTCGCGGCGATGACCCGGACGTCCACCCGGAGCGGCTCCACGCCGCCGACGCGCTCCAGGGTGCGCTCCTGCAGGACCCGGAGGAGCTTGGCCTGGAGCCCCGGCTCCATGTCGCCCACCTCGTCCAGGAACAGGGTGCCGCCGTGCGCCGTCTCGAACTTGCCGGGCTTCCGCTGGACGGCGTCGGTGAACGCCCCGCGCTCGTGGCCGAAGAGCTCCGATTCCAGCAGGGTGGCCGGGATGGCCGCGCACGAAACGGGCACGAACGGCTTCCCGGCGCGGCGGCTCCGGTGGTGGATCGCCCGCGCCGCCAACTCCTTCCCCGTCCCAGATTCCCCCTGGATCAGGACGGTGACGTCGGTCCGGGCCACCTGGCCGATGAGCTTGCCGACCTCCTGCATCCGGGGGGAGCGCCCGACCAGGGCCCCGAACTCCCAGACCTCCTGGATCCCGCTCCGGAGCTGGGCCACCTCGCGGGCCAGGGCCTTGACCTGGAGGGCCCGCTCGACGTGGTGGAGGACCTGGTTCACGTCGAAGGGCTTGATCAGGTACTCGGCGGCCCCCCGCTGCATCGCCTCCATGGCGTCGTCGATGGTCCCGTGCGCGGTCATGATGATGACCGCCGACTCCGGGGCGAGCCGGCGGAGCCCGGAGAGGAGGGTCAGGCCGTCGAGCCCCGGCATCCGGATATCCAGGAGGACGACGTCGAACCCCTCCCGGGCCGCGAGGTCCAGCACCGCCTGGCCGTCGGCCACGCTCTCGACGGCGTAGCCGGCCTGGCGCAACCCCCGCTCGAGGACCCAGCGGATCGAGGGCTCGTCGTCGGCGATCAGGATCCGGGAACCGCTCATCGGGCGACCGGGAGGTACACGGCGAAGGTCGTCCCCTTCCCCACGGTGGTCTCCACGCGGACGGCCCCGCGGTGCTCCTCGACGATCCGGTGGACGAGGGCCAGGCCGAGGCCGAGCCCGCGCGGCCGGGTGGTCACGAAAGGGTCGAAGATCCGCTCCCGGATCGCCTCGGGGATCCCCTCTCCCTCGTCCGCGACCAAGACCTCGACCATGGGCCGGGGGCCGCCGCCGAGGTCCACCTTGGCGTAGAGGGGGTTGGCCGAGAGCCGGGTGGTGAGGATCAACCGGCCGCCCCCCGCCATCGCCTCGAGCCCGTTCTGGACGAGGTTCTGGAAGACCTGGGTGAGCCGGTCCTCGTCGGCCCAGACCGGGGGGAGGCTCGGGTCGTAGCGGCGGACGGTCAGGACCCCGTGCTGGCGCGCCGTCGCTTCGGCCAGGAGGCACACCCGGTCCAGGAGCTGGTGGAGGTTCACGGCGGCGAAGCTGAACCGGAGCGGGCGCCCGAGGTCGAGGAGGGCCTCCATGACCCGGTTCACCCGATCGATCTCGCGTCGCATGACGCCCAGGTGCTCCGACCAGGCGCCCTCCCCCAGCTCCCGCTCGAGGAGCTGGGCCGCGCCCCGTACGGCGGCCAGGGGGTTCCGGATCTCGTGGGCGATGGCCAGGGCCATCTGCCCGAGCGCGACGAGGCGCTCGCCCCGGCGGACCTCGGCCTCGAGCGCCTTGAGCCGGGAGAGGTCGCGCAGCACCGCGACCGCCCCCAGCACCTCCCCGGCCGCTCCGAGGAGCGGGGCGGTCACCAGGCTCGTCGGGATCGCCCGCCCGTCGCTCGTCTCGAGGCTCGATTCGGCCTCCCCCCGGGTCTCCCCCGAGCGCAGGGTCTCCGCGAGATGGCGCACCAGGCGGGTCTCCGGGGGGAAGAGCTCCGAGGCCGCGCGCCCGACGGCGCGGGTCGCCGACCGCCCCGTCAGGGCCTCGGCGGCCGCGTTCCAGAGGAAGACCTCCAGGTCCGGCCGGACGCCGATGACGGCGTCGGGGAGGCCCGCGATCAGGGCCCCGTAGTCGGGCCGGGCCATCACGCCAGGGGGAGATGGGCTGCGGCGTTGAGGGCGAGGTCGGCCCGCTCCCCGGCCAGGAGCCGGGCGTGGCCGGCGGCCGCGATCATCGCCGCGTTGTCGGTGCAGAGCCGGGGCGGGGGGACGAGCAGCTCCCAGCCCCGCTCCTGGCACTCGGCCCCGAGGGCCTGGCGCAGGGCGCGGTTGGCCGCCACCCCTCCGGTCAGCAGGATCCGGTGGACGCCCAGGCGCGCGGCGGCCCGGAGGGTCTTGCGCACCAGCATCTTCACCACCGTGGCCTGGAAGCCCGCGCAGATATCCGCGGTGAGGGCGGCGGTCAGGGGCTGCTGCCGGCGGACGAAGAGGCTCACGGCCGTCTTGAGGCCGCTGAAGGAGAAGTCCGGCGCGCCGTCCGAGATCTGGGCCACGGGGAACGGGATGGCCCGGGGATCCCCGGCCTGGGCGGTCCGCTCGATGACCGGCCCGCCAGGGTAGCCGAGGCCGAGGAGCTTGGCCACCTTGTCGAAGGCCTCCCCGGCGGCGTCGTCCCGGGTCTGGCCGATCAGCCGGTAGCGCAACGGCTCGGGGCAGAGGTAGAGCGCGGTGTGGCCGCCCGAGACCACCAGGGCGAGGAAGGGGTGGACCGGGCGCGGCTCCTGGAGGAAGCCGGCGAAGATGTGCCCCTCGAGGTGGTTCACCCCGACCAGGGGTCGGGGCGTAGGCCAGGGCCTTGGCCATCGCCAGGCCGACCAGGAGCGACCCCACGAGGCCCGGGCCCCGGGTGACGGCGAGCCCGTCCAGATCGGAGAGGGCCACGCCCGCATCGGCCAGGGCCTTGGCGACCACCGGCACGATCGCCTCCACGTGTCGGCGCGAGGCGAGCTCCGGCACGACCCCCCCGTAGGGGGTGTGGAGCGCCTCCTGGGAGGCGACCACGTTGGAGCGGACCTCGAACCCCTCGGCCAGGACCGCGGCGGCCGTCTCGTCGCAGGAGGTCTCGATGCCGAGCACGAGCATGTCAGCCGGAACCCTCCCGGATCCGCCGATGCAGCTGGATGGGAAGCGGGAACGTGAGGCTCAGCGAACCTGGGCCTGCGGCGGGGTGGTCGGTCGGCTCCGCTCGAGGATCCGCATCGCCTTCAGCAGGTCCACGGCCCGCTGGAGCTGGACATCCCGCTTCAGCTCCTCCTGGGGGTCTGCCGGCCTGGCGGGCTCGGTGCTCTTGGGCGGCTCCACGAGAATGTCCGG
>JACPHL010000107.1 GCA_016188625.1 Candidatus Rokuibacteriota bacterium
GAGGCCCCGGGCGGTCTCCCGGAGCCAGCGGTTGATCTCCCGGGCGATCCCGGCCTTGTGGGCGTAGCTGAAGAAGGCGAAGCGCTCGACGCCGTGCTCGCGGAGGAAGGCGGCGACCTCGGCCGGCTCGGTCGGGTAGTGGAGCCGCCAGTGGGTGCGCTCGGCGAACCATCGCCGGATCGCCTGCGCGAGCCACGGCGGGTGGAGATGCGTGTGGGCGTCGATGTAGCGGAAGCCAGCCGGCGGCTCCACTACCCCGCCCAATCGCGGTGGACGAGCCACCGACCCGGCAACCCCCGGATCACCTGCCCGGCCCGCACCTCGCCGGATCGGACCAGCTCCGCCATCGCCCGGGTCACCTCCGCCCGCGGGAGCCCGAAGAGCCGCGCCACCGCCTCAACCGCCCCCCACCCGGCGACCGCGAGGTGGTTGGCCACGACCCGCCGGACGGCCGCCGGGCGGGCGAGGCCGCGCCCGGCCCGGACCGCCTCCGGGAGCCACGCCTCCAGAAGACCCCAGCGGTAGCTGAAGGAGGGTTCGTAGCGCTCCTCGGTCTTCACGATGAAGAGCCCCTGCTGGAGCTCGGCGACGGCGCGCTCGAACTCGCGGGTCCGGCCCGGCTCGAGGAGGAAGGCCTCCGCCCGGAGCTCGCGGGTGTAGAGCGGGTGGCGGCGGATGAGGACATCCATCAGGCGCTTGGCCGTGAGGGAGAGCCGCCCCGCCTCGTACTCGGCGCGGTAGTCCCGCGCCGTCTGGCGGCCCCGGACCAGGGCGTAGAAGGCCGGGAAGAGGCGGAGGGCCACCAGGACCGGCCGGCCATGGAGGAGCTTGCCGTAGTAGACCTGCCGTTTCGCCGGCAGGGTATCCTTCAGCTCCCAGGTGAGGCCGACCCCAGGGTCGCGATGGGAGTGGCGCGGCCAGGCCGGGGCGCGGCGGCCGGTCACCGCCTCCCAGAGGCAGGGCAGCCCCTCGCGGAAGCGGTAGAAGGTCGAGCAGACCCCCACGGCGTTGACGAAGACCAGGGCCGATCGCTCACCCCGGACCCGGAGGGAGGGCCGGCGATGGAAGAGCCGGTCCCGGCGCCGGTCCAGGGCGGCGAGGGCAAGGCCGGGGGGCGGTCCCATCGCGGCGGTCCGATCGGGGACGGCTGCAGCGGATCAGAGCGGGAGGAGCCAGCCCACCAGGTAGCCGATCCCCGCCGCCCCCATCGCCACCAGGAAGAACTCGGCGCCCGACCGCCACCAGGAGATCGCGGCCAGCGCCGCCTTGGCCACCCCGATCCCGAAGAGGGCTAGCGAGGTGGCCCCGATGGCGACCCAGAGCGCGGTGTACTCGGCGAAGATGAAGTAGGGCAGCAACGGCACGAAGGACCCCACCGCGAAGGAGACCCCCATGAGCGTGGCAGCCCAGAGCGGGAGCGGCCCCTCCACGCTCCCGACCCCGAGCACCTTCTCCCGGAAGGTCTTGAGGAAGGCGTGGCGCTCGTCGGTGAAGAGCTTGACGATCCGGTAGGCCTTGTCGCGGGCCAGCCCCTCCTCCTCCAGCGCCCCGAGGAGGGCCTCCTGGGCCAGGTACGGCGCCTCCTCGAACCGCTCCGTCTCGGCCCGGACCGCGCGCTGGACGACCTGGCGCTCGGCCTGCGTGGCGAGGTAGGCGCCGGCGGCCATCGAGAACGCCCCGGCCACCATCTGCACGAGCCCCCCCAGCAGGACGAGCCAGTTGTCGGCCACCGCCCCGTGCAGACCCGCCACGAACCCCAGGGTCGAGACCAGGCCGTCCTGGGTCCCGAAGGCGACCTCGCGGATCTGGCTCTTCCGCTCGATGGCCTCGCGCCTGCCCCGGATCGCCTCCATCACTCGGGCTGCCAGCCGGCCGGGCACTGCTGGCCGGACTGAAGGGCGCGGAGGACCCGGAGGGTCTCCTCGATGCTGCGGCCGACGTTGGTCGGGCTCACCAGGAGGTACTCGATGGTCCCGCCGGGGCGCAGGATGAAGGTCGCCCGCTGGGCCCGCCCCGAGGACGCGTCCAGGACCCCGTAGCGCCGGGAGACCTCCCGGGCCTCGTCGGAGAGGAGGGGGTAGTCGATCCCGCCCAGCTCCTCGACCCACCTGAGGTGGAGGTCGGGGGGATCGACGCTGACCCCCAGGACCTCCGCCCCAGCGGCCGTGAACGCCGGGTAGAGGGCCTGGAACCCCCTGACCTCGGTCGGGCAGACGAAGGAGAAGTCGGCCGGGTAGAAGAAGAGGGCCACCCAGCGGTCGGCGTAGTCGGCGAGGGAGAACCGCCGGACCCGGCCCGCCTGGACGCCGGGGAGGGTGAAGGGGGGGGCCGGGGTCCCGATGGAGAGCATCAGCGACAGGGCGGGAGCCAGCAGGACCCGAGGCGGGGAGGGCTCACGGGAAGGCGATCCCCTGCGGGGTGATCTCGAACTCCACGATCCCGTCCGACATCGCGCTCCCCCGATGCTTGGCCACCGAGAGGAAGCGCCCGACCCGGGTCCCGACCTTCTCCCGGCCCATGAGCAGGATCGTGTTGGCCACCGCCCCCGGGTCGCCGGCCTCGACCTTCCGGGCGAGGAGGTCCGCGAGCCGGGCCTCCTCGGCGGTCAGCAGGAGCAGGGTGGTGATGGTCTGATGGTTGTAGCGGTGGGCGTCGATGAAGGCCCGGTGCCGCCAGACCGGCAGGCAGATCTCCATCCCGAGGATCTCGGCGTCCCGGTGAATGATCTTCCGGTAGAGTTCGTCCACTAGATAGAGCTGGATGGCGTCGTCCGGGTCGCACGGCTCGACGCCGTCCACGACCACCCGGCGGCTCCCCTGGCAGAAGTGGAAGTAAAAGAACGGGCGGACGGTGTGGAGGCTCCGGCTGTAGGCCGCCTTCCAGGCCCAGTCGAACTCCCGACCCTCCGGGCCGGCCGTCTCGTAGTCGCTCCGCCGCCCGGTCCAGGGGAAGGCGTCCGAGTAGTGGGCGTGAAGGGCCTCGGGCGGGGGGTAGGGGTCGGCCATGGGGGGGACGACGTGGGTCCAGCACGTGAGGGGCCAGCCGAAGAGGCGCCGGGCGTAGGGGGCGTGCTGCTGGGAGTCCCCCCGGGCGTTCAGGTCGAGGACCACCCCGGGCGCCCCGTCGGCGACCCTCCCGTGGTAGGCGAAGGTGAGGCCGAGGTGCGTCTTGCCGATCCCGGTGGCGCCGTAGACGACGGTCAGGGTGCCGGGGATCAGGCCCCCGCCGAGCAGCTCGTCGAGACGCCGGAGGCCGGTCGAGACCCGGGGAGTTTCGGACGTCATAGCATTCCCCCAAACGCCGAGTTACCATACGATTACGAAGAGGCCTTGTCAACACGATCGATCGCTCGAGCGCAACCGACCTATCCCTGTATGAGGAGGACACGTTCATGAGTCTCGAGACACTCCTGAGAAAGGTGGCCGGCCTGGGGACCGGCCTGCTCCTCTTGACCCTGGCGCTCTCGTGGGGGACCGCGTGGCTGCCCGCGACCGCGTCCTCCCCCGCGCCGGCCTCGGCGCCGGCGGAGCCGGCCCCGCTCCCCTCCTCGGCCCTGCCGGAGGCGTACCCGTGGGTCCGGCTGGCCGAGACCCTCAAGCCGGCCGTGGTCAACATCAGCACCACGCGGGTGGTCCAGGCGCCCCAGCCCGGCCCCGGCCAGGGCCCCGGGGGGCCGCAGTCCGAGTTCTTCGAGGAGTTCTTCCGGCGCTTCTTCGGGGAGCGCATACCCCGCGAGTTCAGGAGCCGGAGCCTCGGCTCCGGGTTCATCGTGGACCCCGACGGCTACATCGTGACCAACCACCACGTCATCGCCCAGGCCACGGAGATCACCGTGCAGCTCGCCAGCGGGGAGACCCACCCCGCCGAGGTGGTGGGGCGGGACCCCAAGACCGACCTCGCCCTGCTCCGGGTCAAGGCCTCCGGGCTCCCGGTGATCCGCTGGGGGGACTCCGGCCAGCTCCGGGTCGCCGAGCCGGTCATGGCCATCGGGAACCCCTTCGGGCTCGACCAAACCGTCACGGTCGGGATCGTGAGCGCGACCGGGCGGGTCATCGGCGCGGGCCCGTACGACAACTTCATCCAGACCGACGCCGCGATCAACCCCGGCAACTCCGGCGGCCCGCTCATCAACACGCGGGGGGAGGCGGTCGGGATCGCGAGCGCCATCTTCTCGGCGCGGGGCGGCGGGTTCATGGGGATCGGCTTCGCCATCCCGAGCGACACGGCGAAGTCCGTCATCTCCCAGCTCAAGGAGCACGGCCGGGTCGTCCGGGGCTACCTCGGGGTCGCGGTCCAGCCCCTCACCCCGGAGCTGGCCAAGGCCTTCGGTCTCGAGAAGGATGACGGGGCCCTGGTGGCCGCGGTCCAGCCCGGCTCCCCCGCCGCCGAGGCCGGGCTCCGGCGGGGGGACGTGATCATCGAGTACGACGGCAAACCCATCGGGGAGATCCCCGAACTCCCCCGCCTCGTGGCGGCGACCCCGATCGGCAAGGAGGTCGCGATGAAGATCCTCCGCGAGGGCCAGCCCCAGACCCTGAGCGTGAAGATCGGGGAGCTGAGGGAGGAGGAAGTGGCCGCGCGCGAGGGCGAGGGGCGGACCGAGAAGACCGAGCTTGGCCTCCGGCTCGAGGAACTGACCCCGGAGCTCGCCCAGCGGCTCGGCGTGGAGCGGCGCGAGGGGGTCGTGATCACGGCGGTCCAGCCCGGCTCCCCCGCCGCCGAGGCCGGGCTCCGGCCCGGCGACCTCGTCGTGGAGGTGAACCGCCAGAAGGTCAAGCGGCTCAAGGACGTCGAGGCGGCCCTCGCCAAGCGGCCGCCGGCTGAGGGCGCCCTCTTCCTGGTCGAGCGGGAGGGGGCCGGCCGCTACGTGGTCCTCAAGACCGGCTAACAACCTGGGAGGGGGGCTCCGCCCCCCTTCCCAAACCTCCCCCCGGGTTGCGGCGGCAAAGCCGCCGCTCGGAGTGGACCATCCGTGCGCGAGGTACTCGAAGGGGGGTCCCACTCCCCCTCCGAGCCTCCCCCCCCGGGTTGCGCCGGCAAAGCCGGCGCTCGGAGCGGACCAGCCATCCGCGAGGCGAGGGGTCAGAGCGGGCCAGGCTCGGTCAGTAACGACCGATACCGCCAGCGCCGAGGTTGTCCGCCGTCTCGAGCGCCGCGTCCCCGGCCGCCGCGTAGTACGCGAGGGCCGCCTCCACCCCCGCGCCAGGCGCGGCGCACCAGCCCTCCCGCCGCAGGACGGCCTCCAGGGCGGCGAGGCAGAGCAGGACGTTGGGGCGCCGCGCCGAGTACCCCATGGTCCCGATCCGCCAGATCTTCCCCTGGAGCGGCCCGAAGGCCGCGCCGATCTCGATCCCGAAATCCTGGAGCAACCGCTGCCGGACGCGCAGCTCGTCCACCCCCTCCGGCACGATCACCGGCGTGATCATGGGGAGGCGGTAGGCGGGCGGCTCCGCGCCGAAGAGGGTGAGCCCGAGCGCGGAGATCCCGGCGCGCAGGGCGTCGCCGTGGAGCCGGTGGCGCTCGAAACGCGCCTTGAGCCCCTCCACCTTGACCCCGTACAGCGCCTCGCGGAGCCCATAGACCATCGCGGTCGGCGCCGTGTGGTGGTTGAAGCGGTCGGGACTCCAGTAGGTGGCGAGCTGCCCGAGATCGAGGTAGTTGGACTGGACCTTCCGGCGTCGCCGCTCCAGCGCTGTCTCCGCCCGCGCGTTATAGGTGAGCGGGGCGAGGCCCGACGGGCAGCTCAGGCACTTCTGGGTGCCCGCCACGACCACGTCGAGTCCCCATGCGTCCGTCGCCACCTCCGCTCCGCCAAGCGTCACCACGGCATCGACGACGAGGAGCGCGTCGTGGGCGCGCGTCAGCCGCGCGATCTCGGTGAGGGGCTGAAGGACCCCGGTCGAGGTCTCCCCGTGCACCATGCACACGAGCTTGGTCTGTCCCCGCGCGAGGGCCCGGGCGATCACGTCCGGCTCGATGATGCGCCCCCATTCGGCCTCCACCTGGACGACCTCCGCCCCGCACCGCTCGGCGATCTCGCAGAACAGAAGGCCAAACCGGCCAGAGACGCCCACGACCACGCGCTCGCCGGGCTCGACCAGAGACGCCACGGCCGCCTCGAGCCCGGCCCGCCCCGTGCCGGGGACGGGGAACGCGCGCGCATTCGCCGTCTGGAAGGCGAAGCGGCAGAGTTCCATCACGTCGTCCATGACAGCGGTGAACTCAGGGTCGAACTGCCCCAGGAGCGGGGAGGCCATCGCCCGCAGGACGCGCGGGTCGGCCATGCTCGGGCCGGGGCCGAGGAGGATCCGGGGGCTGGGGAGGAGGTCCTGGAAGGCGTCCCGGGGCATCGCTGCTCCGCGCGCCGCCTCAGGGCCACATCGGTCCTGCCCAGCGGTTCATCCCCACGTCCCGCGCCGCCGCGCGGACGTACATCGCCTCGTAGTACGGCATCAGCTCCCTGGCCGCCTCGGCCGCCCGGTCCAGCTCCTTGCGGTAGGCCGGCAAGATCTCCCGAGCCTCGGCCTTGATCGCCTCCTCGGCGACCGTCAGGACGCGCCCGCGCTCGGCCACCACGCGGCCGGCCACCATGGTCAGGACCGAGGAGCCGTTCTCGCAGAAGACGAGCTGGCGCCGGAGGTCGTTGAGCGGCGTGAAGGCCAGCGCGCCGAGGTCCACCAGGATCAGGTCGGCCTCGTAGCCCGGCGCCAGCACCCCGACGCGTCCTTCGAGCCGCATGGCGCGGGCCCCGCCGCGGATGAGCGCCCACAGGATCTCCGCCGCGGTGGGCCAGCGCCGGTAGTCAGGGTCGGCGATCTTGTGGACGAGCCCGGCGGCCTTGGCGACGCCCCACATGTTGGCCGTGTCGTCCGCGGCCGCCTCGTCGCTGCCGAGGCAGACGTTGATCCCGTGATCGCGGAGTCGCCGAAACGGCATGATGCCGCTGCCCAGCTTGAGATTGCACACCGGATTGTGGGCGACCGAGCATCCTGCCCGCGCCATCAGGGACATGTCAGCCTCGTCCACCCAGACCGCGTGGGTCACCACCATGCGTTCGTCGAGCAGGCCGAGGCCATGGACGTGCCGGACCAGCGACTTCCCGTACTTCTCCTCGCCCAGGACGCGCTGCAGCTTCGTCTCCAGGACGTGAAGGTTGAACGGGAGATCGTGCCCGCGGCTCAGCCCGGCGAGGCCTTCGAGGTAATCCACGGTCACGCGCTGGGGCGCGGAGCAGGAGACGGCCGCCTGGATCCGGCCCCCGCCCGCGCCGTGCCACCGGTCGAGGAGATGTCGGTACAGCGCCAGCAGGTCGCCCGCGGACATCCGGGGCGCCGCGGCCATCCGGCGCCGCAACCCCTCCGGCAAGAGGTCGGAGAGGAAGGGGTACTTCTCGTACTCGACGACGTTGGGTTGATCGAGAGCGACTGCCGCCCGCATTCCGCTGTCGGCATAGGCCTGCATCAGCCCGTCGATCGCCTCCTCGGTGGGCGCCGGGACGAAGTAGGCGTCGTCGTGGGCGGTGGTCACCCCGAGCTTCAGCATCTCGAGGATGCCGAGCATCGTCCGGACATAGTTGAGCCGCGGGGAAGGCGGCGCCTCCCCGAACGGAGGCACCTGGTAGAGCATGAAGATCTCGAGGGGCGTATCGTCCAGGGCCCCCTTCAGGAAGTTGCCGGGAGAGTGGACGTGGCCGTTGATGAGGCCGGGCACGAGCAGCCCCTCGGCCTCGATCGCGCGGAGGTCCGGCTCATCCCCGGGCACCGGAAGGGCAGGACCGATGGCGGCGATCCGCGTCCCGCGGACCAGGATATCTGCCCGAGCGTGCTCGGTGTCCCGATCATCCATGGTGAGGACGCGAGCGTTTCGGATCAGGATCGCCACGGGACCCTCCAGGCTCCCCCGCCCTCGACCTCGGTGTCCATGTCCTCGCCCGCTTCCCTCAACCGACCGGGTCAGATCTCCTCGAAGAGGATGTCCTGCGCGCCCTCCCAGAGCACCAGGCGTCCGAGCTCCGGCAGCCGCTCGCGCCCGTCGACGATGGTCAGGAAGTGGTTGCCGGCGAGCTGCCCGACCTTGCTGGCGAAGCGCGCGCTGCCGTAGACGAAGAGGATCTCCGCCTCGCTCAGGCTGCCGGGATGGAACAGGATGTCGCCGGCCGACGGGTGGCTGGTGTGATTCTCGTAGCCCACGCCGAGCTTGAAGTCCCCGAGCGGGATCCAGCACGCCTCGCCGCTCCATCGCGCGTGGATGATCTTCTGGCGGAACGGCAGCAGCTTGCGGAACGCGGCGCAGGTCTCGGGCGCCGCCTCCTCTTCCATCCGCGCGGCGAAGACAAACGGGCCAACGGTAATCCGAAGCATCCGGCTACCCTCCGCCGCGGGGCCGGTACGGGTGATGGGCGATCCAGTGACGCGCGATGTCCACGCGCCGGCAGATCCACACCCGATCATGGCGCTGCACATAGTCCAGGAACCGGGCCAGGACGGCCGCCCGCCCGGGGCGTCCGGCCAGTCGCGCGTGGAGGCCCACGGACATCATTTTGGGATGGTCCACCCCCTCCGCGTAGAGGAGGTCGAAGGCGTCCCGCAGATAGCCGAAGAAATCCTCGCCCGTGTTGAACCCTTGAGCGGTCGCGAACTTCATGTCGTTGTTGTCAAGGGTGTAGGGGATGACGAGGTGGGGCTTGCCGGACACCTCGACCCAGTAGGGCAGGTCGTCGTTGTAGGCGTCGGCGTCGTAGAGGAACCCACCCTCCTCCACCACGAGGCGGCGCGTGTTGGGGCTGACCCGTCCCGTGTACCAGCCGAGCGGCCGGCTCCCCGTGACACGCTGGATCATCTCGACGGCGAGCCGGATGTGAGTGCGCTCCTCGTCCTCGCTGATGAACTGGTAGTCGATCCAGCGCCAGCCGTGACTCGCCACTTCATAGCCGGCCTCGACGATCGCCGCCGCGGCCTCGGGGTTGCGTTCAAGCGCCATGGCCACGGCGTAGACGGTGACCTTGATGCCCCGCTCGGCGAACAGCCGCATCAGCCGCCAGAATCCGGCGCGGCTCCCGTACTCATAGACCGACTCGACCACGAGGTTACGGGCCCCAGGGAGCGGCCCCGTTCCGACGACCTCGTGGAGGTAGGCCTCGGAGGCGGCGTCGCCATGGGGGATGCACGTCTCCCCTCCCTCCTCATAGTTCATGACGATCTGCAGCGCGAGGCGCGCGCCGGCCGGCCATTTCGGGTCGGGCGGATGCTGGCCGTAACCTACGAGGTCACGCGGATAGGGTCCTATTCCGGCCACGGACTGTTGGCCCTCCTCCGAGCCCCCTCAGGCACCGAGCCCCAGGTACGCCGTGCGCATGTGTGGGTCGGCCTGCAATGCGCCGCTCGTCCCGGCAAGGGCGATCCGGCCATTCTCGATTACGTAACCCCGACCGGCGATCTCCAGCGTCTGGTGGACGTTCTGCTCGACCATCAGCACGGTCGTCCCTGCCTCGTGGATCTTCCGGATCGCCCTGAACATCTCCGTCACGACGATGGGCGCCAACCCCAGCGATGGCTCGTCGAGCAGGAGGAGCCGAGGCCGCGCCATCAGCGCCCGGCCCAGGGCGACCATCTGCTGCTCGCCCCCCGAGAGCGTCCGGGCGACCTGGGCGCGCCGTTCCGCGAGCTGAGGGAAGAGGGCGAATACCTGCTCGACCCGTCGGGCGATCTCCGAGCGGTCGCGCCAGGTATAGGCCCCGAGCCGGAGGTTTTCCTCGACCGTCATGTCGGGAAACAGCTTGCGCCCCTCCGGGCAGAGGCACAGGCCGAGGGCCACCCGCTCGTGGGAGGGCAGGGCTGTCACGTCCTGCCCGAGGAAGTGGATCCGGCCCTGCTGCGCCGGCACGAGGCCGGCCACCGTGTTCACGAGCGAGGTCTTCCCCGCTCCGTTCGGGCCGACCACCGCGACCAGTTCCCCTTGGGCGACGGTGATCGACACGTCCCAGACGGCCGTCACCTGACCGTAGGCGACCTGGAGACCCTTGACCTCAAGCACGGGCAGGACTTCCGTCAGTCGTTCCGAAGTAGGCCTCGACGACCGCCGGCTGGTGGATGACCTCGTCCGGTCGCCCCTCGGCGATCAGGCTTCCGTGGTGGAGCACGTACATCCGCTCGGCGAGCGCGAGGACCGCGCGGACGAGGTGCTCGACGATCACCAGGGTGACGCCGCGCCCGCGGATCTGCCGAAGGAGCCCGATGGCCTGGTCCACCTCGGCGGGCCTGAGCCCCGCCATGATCTCGTCGAGCAGGACGAGCTTCGGCTGCGTCGCCAGCGCGCGCGCCATCTCCAGCCGCTTCTGTTCCGGCAGGGTCAGGTTGCCGGCAGGCTGCCCGGCCCTGGGGCTGAGCCCGACGAGGTCGAGCACCTCCGCGGCGATGCGCCTGGCGGTGGCGAGCGTCTCCCGGCCGCCCCGGAGGGCCCCGATGACCACGTTCTCGCGCACCGAAAGGCCGGCGAACGGTTGGACGATCTGAAAGGTGCGCGCGAGCCCCAGGGCGTTGATCCGGGACGGCCGAAGGCCGACGATCGACCGGCCGTCGAACCGGATGTCGCCATCCTCCGGTCGAAGGAACCCCGAGGCTGTCGCGAAGAGCGTCGTCTTCCCCGAGCCGTTGGGGCCGATGATCCCGACGATCTCCCCCGCCCCGACGCGCAGGGAGACGCCGTCCAGCGCCGTCAGCCCGCCGAAGCGCTTGGTCACCCGCTCCAGCTCCAGGAGCGTGCTCATCGCACTGCCGCCCCTGTTCCCCGCTCCCCCGCTCGCCGCCGCATCCTGCTACGACGCCGTCCTGGCGGTCAGCCGCCGGTGCCAGGCCTCGAGGTACGCCGCAAAGCCCCGGGGCAGGAGCAGGCACCCGGCGACGAGGACCGAGCCGTAGAGCACCAGGTAGAGCGCGTCGGCGCCGCCCCCGAGCCAGCCGCGCAGCAGGTCTTCCATGGGCTTGACCAAGGCGGTCCCCAGAAGCGGCCCGATCAGGCTCAGCCGGCCGCCGATCACCGGTCCCAGCAGCATCTCGAAGTTCTTGGCGAGGCTGAACGACAGCTTGGGGTCGATGAAGCTGGTGAACTGGCCCCAGAACGCCCCGATGGCTCCCGCGAGCCCGCCGCTGATGACGATGGCAAGGGTCTTGACGCGGGACTCGTTGATCCCGATCGCCTCCGCGGCCTGCGCGTTCTCCCGCACGGCCGCCAGGTAGTAGCCGAGCCTCGAGCGCTGGATCGCGTAGCTGACGGCGAGCGCCACCAGCAGGAGGCCGAGGGCGATCACCAGGTACGGCCGGCGCCCGGTGAAGCTCATGGCCCAGAAGTCGTCGCGCACCACGGTGATGTAGATGCCGGTGGCGCGCCCCGCGTAATCCCAGTTCAGGAAGAGGAGCTTCAGGACCTGTGAGACGGCCACGGTGAACAGGGCGAAGTAGTCCTCGCTCAAACCGAACCGGAGCGTTACGGCAGCGATCAGCAGTGCCAGAAGAGCCGCGGCCGCGGCCGCCAGCACGAGGTTCGCCCACGGGCTCACGCCGAACTTCGTGAACAGGAGTCCGTTCACGTAGGCGCCGATCCCGAAGAAGCTGATGTAGCCCAGCAGCAGTAGCCCGCCGAGGCCGCCGGCGATCGCCCAGCTGATCCCGATCCCCGCGTATATCGTCGCCAGGACCATGATCTGGATGTAGTACGTGGACTCGACGAGCCATCCGACGAGTGCCGCCAGGACGAGGGCGCCGAGGCACAGGGCGAGCTGCGCGTTCAGCCAATCGGCGCAGAAGGCGGCCAGGCGTCCTATCGGCCCGTTCAGCGGGGCTACGCGCGTCGTATCGGCTGGGCCGGGGGTCATGTCATGCGCCCACCGAACACCCCGCGCGGCAGCCACAGCAGGATCAGGACGAAGACCGCGAGGCTCGCGAACTGCCGCAGCGCGGCCCCCAGGAGAAGCCCGCCGAAGCTCTCGGCGAGCCCGATGACGAGGCCACCGACCATCGCCCCGACGAAGTTGCCCATCGTCCCGAGCACGACGATGACGAAGGCCGGCAACAGGAAGTAGTCGATCCCGAAGGTCGGGTTGATGAAGAAGACCGGCGCGATCAGGGCCCCCGCCAGCGCGGCGAGGCCGGTGCCCAGCCCGAACGTCACCAGGTTCACGCGCTCCACATTGATCCCCATCAGGCGCGCGGCGTCGGGGCTCTGGGCCGCAGCGCGGATCGCCAGGCCGCCCCGGGCGCGCTTGAGGAAGACCCAGAACCCGGCGGCGATCGCCACGGCAACCCCGAACGCGATGAGCCGCGTGTACGTCACCCTCAGATCCCCCAGCCCCAGGGTCGCGCGGCCCCACGGCAGGGGCACCACGTAGTTCCTGGGGCCCCAGATGATCTGCATCGCGCCGATCAGCATGGTGGACAGGCCGATGGTGATCAGCAACTGGTTGATCTGGGGATGCCGCAACGCCGGACGGATCAGCGTCCGCTGGACCGCCGCGCCGAGCACGAAGACGAGGCCGAGCGCGAAGACCGCGGCGAGGTACGGGCTCACGCCGAGCAAGGTGTAGGCGGAGAACGCGAGGTACATCCCGAGCGTGAGGAACTCGGCGTGGGCGAAGTTGACGACCTTCATCACGCCGTAGATCAGGGTCAGACCGGCCGCTACCAGGGCGTAGATGCCGCCCTGGAGTAAGCCCAGGACCATGGCCTGGACGAGGATCTCGGCCGTCACGACCGGCCTGACCCCTCGGCG
Organism: Candidatus Rokuibacteriota bacterium; assembly: GCA_016188625.1. GTDB lineage: Bacteria > Methylomirabilota > Methylomirabilia > Rokubacteriales > JACPHL01 > JACPHL01. The sequence continues at coordinate 12,763 of JACPHL010000107.1, forward strand.
CGACCGCTCAGCCCCGTCGGCCCCAGTCCGGGACGGGCCAGACGGCGTCCGTCACCTTCAGGGACTCCGGCCAGATGACCCGAGCCTGGCCGTCGCGCACCTGGGCGCCGACGAGCTTCGCGTAGGTCATGAATCCCGTCTGGTCGAACTTCACGCGCTCGTACATGAACATCGGCGCCCCGCTCGTCAGGTCGAGCCCGGCGAGCGCGTCCCGGATCTTCGCCCCGTCCGTGGAGCCCGCCTTCTCGAGCGTCGCGTAGAAGATGTGGACCCCCGCGTAGGTCGTGTTGGCATTCCCCAACATGTCCAAACCCGTCCGGGTCTTGAACCGAGCGTTGATCTCCTGGGCCCCCGGTCGCTTGATGTCGGGGAACCAGTCGTTCACCGCGATGAGACCGTTGGCCAGCTTGCCGAGGTTCTTCCACGTGATGGGGTTCGAGTACCCGCCGCCCACGCCGACCCAACCCAGTCTCGGCCAGTACCTCAGCTCGTTGAGCTGCTGGAAGAGCAGGGTGATCGAGGAGGGTTCCCCGGCCGCGAACACCGCGTCCGGGTTGTCCTGCTTGAGCCTGAGGATCACGTCCTCGAACGACGTCGGATTGGTCGGGAAGACGTTGTCGCTGATGATCTTGAGGTTGAAGCTCGGGATGTGCTTGTTGAACTCCCGGCCGACGACGTTGCCGAAGAAGTTGTTCTCGCGGACGAGGCCGGCCGTCTTGACCTCGAGGCCGGCCTTCTTGCTCAGGTCCCGCACCAGCTCGCCGCCGTTGATGGCGAACTGGGAGAAATGCGGCACCGACTTGAACACGTACTTCAGCCCGCGCCCCGTGATCTCGTCCGCCAGCGCGTTCGGAACCAGGTACGGGATGCCGGCGCGCTCGGCGATCACGGTGCTCGAGAGCGTTGCGCCCGAGGAATACGCGCCGATAATCCCGATGACCTTCTCCCGGGCGATCAGGCGCTCGGTTTCAGTGTTCGCCTCGTCGACCGTGCTGGAGTTGCCGAAGAGGGCCACGAGCCGGGCGCCGCCCAGGCTCTTGACCCCGCCGGCCTGGTTGATCTCCTCCACGGCCATCTCCACGGCCTGCTTGTTGAGCTGCCCGGCCTCGGCGAAGGCGCCGGTCAGCGGCAAGAGGAACCCGACCTTGACCTCTTTCGGCTGCGCGCTCACCCGGCTCAGGGCCGGGCCGGCCGCCAGCATGAGGCCAGCACCCGCCACACCCTTGAGGAACTGACGCCGCCCGACTCGGGACTTACTCGTCCTGCTCTCCATCGCCGTCGCCTCCCCCTATCCGGTCACGTCGGTTGAGGTGATGCCCTGATCGCACTCCCCGGCCGTCCGTGCGGTACGCCCCGCCGGCAAACTCTTGTAGACAATACTGACGATTTTTGTATACGATATTGACCGCTATGTGTGATGCCTACAGGAAGTGCAGGATGCCAACTGGAAGAGCTGGCGAGGCCAGGCGGTCCGCGCAATGAGCTCGATCCGTTCAAAGCCCCTGCTCGTGGGCTCGTCGGGTGGATCTTTATTTTTGTGTACATTGATTACTTTTTTGTATACAATAGAGCGAGCAGATCAAACTTGTCAAGCGTTTCTTGCACACAATATGTTGGGGCGATCCTATTTGGTGTTCAACCTGTGGAAGTGCGTCATCCATGAGCCAGGTTAGCCGACAAGTAGCGCGACGGTCCGCCCCGCCCCGCCGGCGAACCGCTCGACGCCGGGCGGCCACCACGGAAGCGATCGTCGAACGGATCGCTACGGCAATCGCTGAGCACCGCCTGCCACCCGGGACCAAGCTCGGCGAGGAGGCGCTCGGTGAGATCTTCGGCGTCAGCCGGACCAAGGCGCGCCAGGCCCTGCATCGGCTCGCCACCGACAAGCTCGTGACGCTCCTGCCGCATCGCGGCGCGTTCGTGGCCCAGCCCACCGTGCTCGAGGCGCGCGAGGTCTTCGAGGCCCGCCGCGTCCTGGAACCGGCTGTGGTCGCCCGCTTCGTCGATGTGGCGACGCCTGATCAGATCGAGACGCTCCTCGAGCACCATGCGCGCGAACAGGCCGCCATCGCCACGAACGACGCCCGGGCGGCGCAGCGGCTCCTCGGCTGGTTCCACGTCTTGATCGCCGAGATGGCCGGCAACCGCGTGCTCGCCGACGTGCTGCGCGAACTGGTGATGCGCTCGTCCCTCATCACGCTGCTCTACCAGACCACCGCCGACTCGAGACGCTCGTCGGAGGAGCACCGCGAGCTCATCGCTCACATCGAGAAGCGCGAGGTCGAGCAGGCGGTGGAGCTCGCGACCCGCCACCTCGAGCGCGTCGAGGCCGGCCTGGCCTTGAGGGAGCCGTCGAGCGAGGTGGTGGACCTGAAGTCCGCGCTCGCCGCCGCCGGGGCCGGCTGAGAGGCCTGTCGGCGGTGGGACTGATTTGGCCTGGCTGAGGCGAAGTCAGCGCAACCGGGCGGTCCGCGCCTTGGCCTCGAACTGGCGGTCGTAGAGCTGGCGGAGCCGGGCCAGGGTGTCGGCCTGGGCCGGGGATTTGTCGTCCCGGATCCGCGTGATCCGGGCGAAGCGGAGGGCGAACCCCGAGGGGTAGTGCGCGCTCCGCTGGATCTCGTTGTAGCCGACCTCCACCACCACCTCAGGCCGGACCCGGACCGTCACCCCGTCCTCCGCGGCCTTGAGGGCCAGGAGCCAGTCGGTCATCGTCGCGAACTCGGCGTCGGTCAGCCCCTTGAAGGTCTTCCCCACCTCGGCGAACCCGCCGCTCGCCTCGTCCCGCACGGCCAGGTGGTAGTTGGAGAGCCACCCGCGCCGCCGCCCCGACCCCCAGTCCGCGGCCACGATCACGCAGTCCAGGCGCTCGGCCGGCTTCACCTTGAACCAGCGCCGGCCGCGGACCCCGGGGGTGTACGGGCTCGCCAGGGCCTTGGCCATCACCCCCTCGTGCCCGGCCGCGAGGGCCTCGGCGAGGAAGGCCTCGGCCTCGCCGAGACCGGCGGGGACGATCCGGCGCGCCAGATCCCGCCCCCCGCTGATCCGCTCGAGCTCGCCCCAGCGCGCCCGGTACGGCTCGTCGATGAGGGAGCGGCCGTCCAGGTAGAGGCAGTCGAAGAGGTAGAGGGCCAGGGGGAGGCCCCGGGCGGTCTCGGCCACCCCGTGGACCCGGCGGAAGCGCCGCATCAGCTCCTGGAACGGGAGCGGCCGGCCCTCGGCCCCGATCGCCACCACCTCCCCGTCGAGGATCGCCTCCCGGGCCCGGAGCCGGGTGCGCACCAGCTCGGTGATGTCGGGGAGGCTCGCCGTGACCTCCGAGAGGCGCCGGCTCCAGATCCTGACCTCGTCCCCGGCCTTGTGGAGCTGGATCCGGGCCCCGTCGTACTTGACCTCGAGGGCGGTCTGCCCGGCGTGCTCCTCGAAGACCTCCTCGAGCCCCTCGGCCATCTCGGCCATCATCGGGAGCAGCGGGACGAAGAGCCGGGGCCGGGCGGCGCCGAGCCGTTCAGCCCCCTCGGCGAGGGCGACGCGCGCCACCTCGGAGAGGTCGCCGAGGAAGAGCGCGGCCCGCCGGATGACCTGCGCGTCCACCCCCGCGGCCCGGGCCACCGCCTCCTGGATCAACCCCTCGTGGACCCCGATCCGCATCTCGCCCATGAGGATGTGGACGAGGGTCTCCGCCTCCTCCCGCGAGGCGCGGCCGAGGAGGTCCGCGAGGAGGCGCGCCTTCTCCCGGCGCGAGCCTGCTCCCGTGGCGGCGGCGATCGCCTCGAAGGCCCGGGCGGCCTCGAGGAGGGTGAGGCCGCCCCTGCGGGGCGTCGGCGCGGCCCGCTCCCGGACGCGCGCGAGGGTCGCCCAGCTCACCCCGAGGTCGCGGGGATCCGATGACGGGAGGGGGCGGCCGGCTAGGAAGGCGACCGCCCAGGGGACCTCCTCGGGGTCGAGCCGGCGGAGGGCGTCGGCGACCAGGGCGATCTTCGGAAGGCGCCGGGGCGTCGCCGCCAGCTCCCGGCAGAGGCGGCCGAACGCCTCGAACGTCATGGCCGCCGCGACGACCCGCGGGGGAGCCAGCGCGGGACCATCGCGCGGTAGACGAGGTAGGTCTCCCCGAAGCGGGCCTCGAGTTCAGGCTCCTCGCGGAGGACGATCCAGGCGTGGGCGAACGCGGCCAGCGCGGCGGTGTAGAGGAGGATCGGCAGGGACGCGAAGAGGAGCGCCTCGCCCAGGAGCCCGAGGAGGACGCCCAGGACCATCGGGTTCCGCACGTACCGGTAGGGACCGGTGACGACGAACCGCCTGGGCGGGTCCCAGGGGACCGGCGTCCCTTCCCCGCGCCGCGCGAAAAGGACGGTCGAGGCGATCGCCAGCCCGAACCCTCCGAGGAGGAGGGGAAGCCCGACCCACCGCCCCGGGCCGACCGGGAGCGACGGGAGCCCGGCGCCCCAGCGGTGGACGAGGAAGGGGAGCACCCCCCAGACCACCAGCGGGAGGAGCGGGTAAAGGGGACGCCACGCCGCGGCACCCACGGCCCCAGTATACGAGGGCGCGCCGGGCAAGGACCTGACGGACTACGACCCCACCAGGAAGAGGCCAAGACCCCAGAGCCCGATGGCGAGGAGCGTGGCGCCGAACGTCAGGAGATCGCCAACGAGACTCTTCACATGTTGAGTAATCCAAGGACAAAAAAAATCCCGCCCCGAGACCGGGGCCTGCCGGGGACGCCCCGCGACCGGGCTGGTTGACTCTGCCACGACGGCGACCTCACTCATCGCTCGCTCCTCCTCGCGACGCGCTGCCGGTCATCAAAGCCGTTGGGGGGAGGCAGGCCCCGAAGCCTTTCGCCAGCGGCGCAGCCGGACTGGCGAAAGGTGGGCTTCGCCCAGGGCCGTCGGAAGGGGGGCGGAGCCCCCCTCCGAGTGTCTTAAAATCCGCGGAGGAGGCCCACGACCTTCCCCAGGATCCTCACGTCCTGCTCCCCCGGGTGGACGACGATGGGAGACATGGTAGGGTGCTCGGCCTTGAGCACCACCGCCTCGCCCTCGCGGGCGAAGCGCTTCACCGTCGCCTCCCCCTCGATCATCGCCGCCACGATGTCGCCCGGCTGGGCGGCCTCCTGGCGGCGCACCAGGACGAGATCCCCATCCAGGATGTGGGCCTCCACCATGCTCTCCCCCCGCACCCGAAGGCAGAAGAGCTCCTCCCCCTTTCCCGCCAGCCACTCGGCGGCCAAGGGGAGGGTCCCCTCCAGGTTCTGCGCGGCGAGGAGCGGTTGCCCGGCGGCGATCCGCCCGAGGATCGGCACCTCGCGGACCGCCGGGGAGTCCTGGGCCAGGGTCAGGGCGCGGGAGAGCCGCCTCGGGCCCGTCCGACGTCGGAGGTGCCCTTTCCGCTCCAGTGCCCGCAGGTGATCGAAGGCTGCCCGGGGGGTGACCCGGAACCGCTCGCCGACCTCGCGCACGGTGGGGGGGACCCCGTGGCGCTGGACGAACTGCCGGATGAACGCCAGGACCTCCTGCTGCCGCCGGGTCAACTGCTCCATTCTCCGTCTCCTCTCCAAGCCTCCCCGAGCTTACTCAACACCTGTTAAGGCTGTCAAGGAAAAAAAGAGAGCAGGCTCAGAGCGTCTCACCGTTCCCCGGGGCGCAGACCGGGCAGGGCTGGAGCCCGAGATCCCCCGCCTCGGCGGCCGTCTCGAGGGCGGTGCGGTCCGCCTCGGCGATCCGCGCGACCCACCCGCACTCCGAGCGGTGGAAGAGCCGCCCGCCGCGCTGGGCGCAGAACGGCTCCGAGGGCGGCGCCGAGGGCCCGTCGGGGGCCGGCCAGGAGTACGGGTTGGCGGCTAGGGGCTCGGCGGCGAAGGGGACGGTGTCACCGGCGGGAGGGATCGCTTCCGCGGAGACGGGCTCGGGCTCCGTGGACGGGGAAAGCTCGTCCTCCGCGGAGGGCGTGGCGGGCGTGGGCTCCGGCTCCTCCATGAGGTTGGTCTCGATCGTGCTGCGGAACTCGTCGCTCGCCCGCCGGAACTCCCGGACGGCGCGGCCCAGGGCCCGTCCGAGCTCCGGGAGCTTGTAGGGCCCGAAGACCAGGAGGGCGATGACCATGATGATGATCAGTTCCTGGAAGCCGATGTCGAGCATGGGACCGCCTCGGACGCATCGTACACGACCGCCCGGAAAATGACAACCCGGGCGGCCTCACGACCCGGCGAGCAGAGCGAGGATCTTCCCGGCGAGGAGCTCCCGGAGGACCGGGTCGTGGGGGGGATAGAGATCCGGGATGCCGAGGACCCGCACCTTGGGGAGATACGTCGGCCAGTAGGCCTCGAGGAAACCCCGGTGAGCCGGTTCCATGACCGCGACGACGTCGGCCCAGGCCAGGTCCGCCTCGGCGAGCGGGTGCGGGGCGGACGGGGAGGTCCCGACCGAGCGAGCCTCGTGCGGCTGTCCCCGGGTAAGCTCGCCGAAGAGGGCCTCGGCGGTGGGGCTCCGGGCGATGTTCCCGGTGCAGACGAAGAGGATCTTCACGGCCCGCGGGCGCCCCTCACCTCCGCCGGAAGACGATCTCGCCGATGTACGCCTCCGCGCTCGAGCGCGTGTCGTCGGAGTCGATGGTCACGGAGATGGCCTCGAGCGTTCC
>JACPHL010000115.1 GCA_016188625.1 Candidatus Rokuibacteriota bacterium
CACCAACGGGTGGCGCGCGGGGCCGACAGGACGGCGTGCATCGCGTCCACGTCCTCGGCGCGGGCGGTGCGCAGCTTGAGACGGGGCGTGAGGATCTCCATCGCCCGTCTCCGCGAGGACCTGGAGACCCTGGCCCGGATCGGCCGCTCTCCCTCCGGGGGGATCAGCCGGCCGGCCTGGAGCCCGGCCCACGAGGAGGCCCGCGCCTGGCTCCTGGGGCGCCTCCGCGACGCCGGGCTGGAGGTCTCGGTGGACGCCGCCGGGAACATCGTCGGCCGGCTGGGGGACGGCGGCCCCGCGGTCATGACCGGCTCCCACATCGATACCGTCCCGGACGGCGGCCCCTTCGACGGGGCGCTTGGGGTGCTGGCGGCCCTGGAGTGCCTCCGGACGATCCGGGAGGCCGGGGTCCGGCCTCCCCGGCCGCTCGAGGTCGCGGCCTTCACCGACGAGGAGGGGCGCTACCACGGTTTCTTCGGCTCGCGGGCGATGACCGGCCAGCTCGACCCGGCCCTGATCCCGCGCCTCGCCGACCCGACGGGAGACCGGCTCGAGGCGGCGATGACCCGGGCCGGCTTCGATCCCTCGAAGGCCGCCGGCGCGGCGCGCGACCCTCGCGGGATCGCGGCCTACGTCGAGCTCCACATCGAGCAGGGGCCGTGGCTCGAGGCCGAGGGGATCCCCATCGGGGTCGTCGAGGCGGTGGTGGGGATCCGCCGGCTGCGCCTGACCTTCGTGGGCTCCCCCGATCACGCCGGGACCACGCCCATGGACCGCCGCCGGGACAGCTTCTTCACCGCCGCCGAGTACGCGGTGAAGACCCGCGATCTCGTCGTCAAGCGCGGCAGCGGGCGGAGCGTGACCACCATCGGCGTGGTGGAGGTCAGGCCCGGGGTCCCCAACATCGTCCCCGCCCGGACCGCGCTGCTGCAGGAGTTCCGCGACGCCGACCCCACCGTGGTGGATCGCCTGGCGCGCGAGACGGTGGCCCTGGCCCGGCGGGTGGCCCGGCGCCGCGGGCTCGAGGTCGCCATCGAGGAGCTGTTCCGCGCCGAGCCGGTCCGCCTCTCCCCGCGCATCCAGGCCGCGGTGGAGGCCGCGGCGGCTGAGCTGGGGCTTCCGACCAAGCGCATGCCCTCGGGCGCGGGGCACGACGCCCAGATCCTGGCCACCGTCACCGAGGCCGGGATGCTCTTCATCCCCAGCCAGGGCGGCCGGAGCCACCGGCCCGACGAGTGGAGCGACTGGGGCGCCATCGAGCAGGGCGCCAACGTCCTCCTCCACACCCTGCTCCGCCTCGCCGGGGAGGGGCGGTGAGCCGGAAATCCTTCTCCGGGCCTCGGGGGTTACGATATAGTCGTATCGCCGTCAAGGGGACAGATGGGTTCGAGGTGTAAGGCATGAACATCTGCGTGGTGGGAGCCGGCTACGTCGGGCTCGTGACCGGGGCCGTCTTCGCGGACCTCGGCAACGACGTGATCTGCGTGGACAACGACGCCGCGAAGGTGGAGGCGCTGAAGCGGGGGGTCGTCCCGATCTACGAGCCGGGCCTCCAGGAGATGGTGGATCGCAACGCCGCCGACGGCCGGTTGGCCTTCGCCACCGACCTGGAGGAGGCGGTCCGGCGGTCGGAGATCGTCTTCATCGCCGTCAGCACCCCGGCCAAGTCCAACGGCGAGAGCGACCTCTCGGCGGTGGAGGAGGTGGCCCGGGGGATCGCCCGGGTCCTGGACCGCTACAAGGTCATCGTCAACAAGTCCACCGTCCCGGTCGGGACGGGGGATCTGGTCCGGCGGATCGTCGAGGCCCATCGCGCCCGGCCGGTGGAGTTCGACGTCGTCGCCAACCCCGAGTTCCTGCGCGAGGGCTCCGCCATCGAGGACACCCTCCGGCCGGACCGGATCGTCATCGGCGCCCCCAGCCAGTCGGTCGCCATGCTGCTCCTGGAGCTGTACGCCCCCCTCGGGCGCCCCATGATCATCACCGACGTCCAGTCGGCGGAGATGATCAAGTACGCCTCCAACGCCTTCCTGGCCACGAAGATCTCCTTCATCAACGCCATCGCCGACCTGTGCGAGCTGGCCTCCGCGGACGTGGGCCAGGTGGTGAAGGGGATGGGGCTCGACCCGCGGATCGGCCCGGCCTTCCTCCAGGCCGGGCTCGGCTACGGCGGCTCCTGCTTCCCCAAGGACACCGACAGCCTCATCCAGACCGCGGCCCAGCTGGGGTACGACTTCCGGCTCCTCCGGGCCGTGGCCGAGATCAACCGGGAGCGGACCGTCCGCTTCGTGGAGCTGATCGAGAAGGTGCTCTCGCCCCTCCCGGATCGGGTCATCGCGGTCCTCGGCCTGGCCTTCAAGCCCAACACCGACGACATGCGCGAGGCCCGCTCCATCGAGGTCGTCCGGCTCCTCCTGGAGCGCGGCGCCAGGATCCAGGCCTACGACCCGGTGGCCATGGCCAACGCCCAGCGGATCCTGCCGCCCGAGGTCCGCTACTGCCCGTCCTCCTACGAGGCCGCGGAAGGGGCCGACGCCCTGGCGGTGGTCACCGAGTGGAACGCGTTCAAGCTCCTGAACCTCGAGCGGATCCGCCGGGCGATGCGCCGCCCCCTGGTCTTCGACGGCCGGAACCTCTACGAGCCGGAGCGGATGCGCCGGCTGGGGTTCGAGTACTATTCCATCGGCCGCAGGCCCGTTTCCCCGTCCTAGCACACGATCGCTCAGGTCCTGTGTTTCAGAACGAGGTACGGATAGAATTCGGCAACGCGAGGCCAAAGCGGTCCAGCCGGGTCTTGGGGGGAGGCAGGCCCCGAAGCCGGTCGCCGAAGGGCGACCGGACGGCTTCGCCGGGGGCCGTCGGAAGGGGGGCGGAGCCCCCCTCCGAGATGTAGCGTGATGCGCGGCCTGGTCACGGGCGGGGCCGGCTTCATCGGTTCCCACCTCTCGGAGTTCCTCCTGGCCCGGGGGTGCGAGGTCGTCTGCCTCGACAACCTCCTGACCGGGGCGATCGAGAACATCGACCCCCTCCGCTCCGAGCGCTTCACCTTCATCAAGCTCGACGTCACCACCTACATCTCCGTGGCGGGCCCCCTGGACTACGTCCTCCACTTCGCGAGCCCGGCGAGCCCGGTGGACTACCTCGATCTCCCCATCCAGACCCTCAAGGTCGGGGCCCTGGGGACCCACAAGGCCCTGGGGCTCGCCAAGGAGAAGGGGGCGCGCTTCCTGCTGGCCTCGACCTCGGAGGTCTACGGGGACCCGCTGGTCCACCCCCAGCGCGAGGAGTACTGGGGGAACGTCAACCCGGTGGGCCCCCGCGGGGTCTACGACGAGGCCAAGCGCTTCGCCGAGGCCCTGACCATGGCCTACCACCGCGCCCACGGCCTGGACACCCGCATCGTCCGCATCTTCAACAGCTTCGCCCCCCGGATGCGGATGCACGACGGCCGGGCCATCCCGACCTTCATCACCCAGGCCCTCCAGGGCCGGCCCCTCACCGTCAACGGCGACGGCACCCAGACCCGCTCGCTCATGTACATCCCAGACCTCATCGAGGGGATCTGCCGGCTGATGCAGGCCCCCGTCCACGACCCGGTCAACCTCGGCAACCCGCAGGAGATGACCATCCTCGACCTGGCCAAGGCGATCCTCCGGCTCACCGGGAGCGCGAGCCCGATCGTCTTCCGGCCCGCGGGCGCCGACGACCCCAAGGTGCGGCAGCCCGACATCGGCCGGGCGCGCCAGCTCCTGGGCTGGGAGCCGCAGGTGGAGGTGGAGGAAGGGCTCCGGCGGACGATCGAGTGGTTCCGGGGGAGGCTCGGGTGAGGCTCCTGGTCACGGGCGGGGCCGGCTTCATCGGTTCCCACCTCGTGGACCGCCTCGTGGCGGGGGGGCACGAGGTGGCGGTCGTGGACAACCTCGACACCGGCCGCGCCGAGCGCGTCCGGCCGCCGGCGCGCCTCCACCGGGTGGACCTCCGGAGCCCCCGGCTCGCCGAGGTGCTGGCGGCCGAGCGGCCGGAGGTGGTCTTCCATCAGGCGGCCCAGACCCAGCTCCGCCGCTCGGTGGACGACCCCGTCTTCGACGCCGGGGTCAACGTCGTGGGGAGCCTGAACCTCCTGGAGGCCTGCCGGCGGGTCGGCGTCCGGCGGGTCATCTTCGCCTCCTCCGGGGGCGCCATCTACGGGGACACCGAGGCCCTCCCCACCCCTGAGGACCACCTGCCCCGGCCGGCCTCGCCCTACGGCGTCGCCAAGCTGGCCGTGGAGCACTACCTGGCCTGCTGGCAGGGCCTCTACGGGATCGGGATCGTGAGCCTCCGCTACGCCAACGTCTACGGCCCCCGGCAGGACCCGTTCGGGGAGGCGGGCGTGGTGGCGATCTTCGCCCACCGGATGCTCCGGGGCGAGCCGCCCCTGATCAACGGCGACGGCGAGCAGACGCGGGACTACGTCTACGTGGACGACGTGGTGGAGGCGAACCTCCGGGTCCTGGAGCACCCCGAGGTGTCTGGCCCCCTCAACATCGGGACGGGCCTCGAGACCTCGGTGAACGCCCTCTTCCACCGGCTCCGCGAGCTGACCGCGGCCGCGGTCCCGGAGCGGCACGGCCCCCCCAAGGCGGGCGAGCAGCGGCGGAGCGGGCTCGACGTCTCGCTGGCCAAGCGGCTGCTCGGCTGGACGCCCCGGGTGGGCCTGGCCGAGGGGCTCGCCCGCACCGTGGAGCACTTCAGGAGGGAGCGCGATGCTTGACGAGGAGCTGAAGGCGATCCTGGCCTGTCCGGCGTGCAAGGGCGACCTCCGCTTCGAGGAGACCCGGATCATCTGCCCGGCCTGCCGGAAGGCCTACCCCATCCGCGACGGGATCCCGGTGATGCTCATCAGCGAAGCCGAGGAGTGGACCCCGCCCCCCGGCTCATGAAGGGGCTCCAGGCGGTCATCCTGGCAGGCGGGTTCGGGACCCGCCTGCGCCCGCTCACCCTTCACCGCCCCAAGCCCGTGGTTCCGCTCCTCAACCACCCCTTCCTCCACTACCAGCTCGCCCTCCTGGCCGCCCACGAGGTCCGGGACGTCATCCTCTCCGTCTCCCACCTCCCGGAGACGATCCGGGCGGTGATGGGCGACGGCTCCGCGCTGGGGGTCCGGCTCCGCTACGCGGTCGAGGACGAGCCGCTCGGGACCGCCGGGGGGGTCCGGAACGCCGCCGACCTGGTCGAGGGGCGGGTGGTGGTCCTGAACGGCGACGTCCTCACCGACCTCGACCTCTCCCGGATGCTCGCCGCCCACGAGGCGCGGCGGGCCCGGGCGACGATCTACCTGACCCCCGTCGAGAACCCCACCGCCTACGGCCTGGTCGAGCTGGACCCGGAGGGGCGGGTGCGGCGGTTCCTGGAGAAGCCGGGGTGGGACGAGGTGACCGCCAACACCGTCAACGCCGGGGTCTACATCCTGGAGCGGGAGCTCCTGGAGCTGGTCCCCAAGGGGCGGCCCTACTCGATGGAGCGCGAGTTCTTCCCCGACCTCCTCGCGCGGGGCGTCCCCTTCTTCGGCCACGTCGATCCGGCGTACTGGCTCGACATCGGGACCACCGAGAAGTACCTCCAGGCCCACCGCGACCTCCTGGAGGGACGCCTCCGCTCCCCCCTCCGCCCCCGCGGCCGGGCGCTCGGGGAGGGGTGGGTCGAGCCGGGGACCTCCATCGCCGAGAGCGCCCGGCTCGTCGGGCCGGTCGTGCTGGGGGCGGGCTGCCGGGTCGAGGCCGAGGCCCGCGTGGGCCCCGCGGTCGTCCTGGGCGCCGGGTGCGTCGTCGGGGCGGGCGCGCACCTCGAGGGGGCGGTTCTCTGGGAGTCGGTGAGCGTGGGGGCGGGCGCGCGCCTCAGCGGATGCCTCGTCGCGCGGGACTGCCGGATCGGCGCCCACGCGCGCCTGACCCCCGGCGTGGTCCTGGGGGAGGGCTCGGTCGTCACCGAGCACTCCCGGGTCGCGCCCGGCCCATGACCCTTCGCTTCGGGACCGACGGGTGGCGGGAGGTGATCGCCGAGGAGTTCACCCTGGCCAACGTGGCGGTGGTGGCCCAGGCGATCGCCGACGCCCTCCCCGGCGGCGCCCGGCCGGTGGTGGTCGGCTACGACACCCGCTTCGCCTCCCGGACGGCCGCGGAGCTGGCGGCCGAGGTGCTGGCGGCCAACGGCTTCGAGGTCCTCCTCGGGAGCGGCCCGGTCCCCACCCCGGCCGTCTCCTTCGCCGTCCGGGCCCACGGGGCGGTCGCCGGGGTGGTGGTCACGGCGAGCCACAACCCCTACTGGTTCAACGGGCTCAAGCTCAAGGCCGACTTCGGGGGCTCGGCCCCGCCCGAGCTGACGGCGAGGGTCGAGGCGGCGCTGGGGCGGACGCCGCCCCGGCGGCTCGGAGCGGCCAAGGCCGCGGCCCGCATCACGACGGTGGACCTCCTCCCCGCCTATCTCGAGGGCGTGGGGCGCCTCGTCGTCCGCGAGCCCCGCCCCGTCCGGCCGCTCACGGTGATCGCCGATCCCCTCTACGGGGCCGTGGACGGCCTGCTGGCGCGCCTGCTGCCGCCGGCCTGGGGGAGCGTCCGGGTGATCCACGACCGGGCCGACCCCCTCTTCGGGGGCCTCCACCCCGAGCCGATCCCGCCGCACCTCGACCCCCTCGCGGCCGAGGTGCGCCGCGCCTCGGCCGACCTCGGGCTGGCCACCGACTGCGACGGCGACCGGCTGGGCGTGATCGGGCCCGACGGGAGCTACGTCTCACCCCACCAGGTCCTGGCCCTCCTGCTCCTGCACCTCCACCGCCACCGGGGCTGGCGGGGGGAGGTGGTCAAGGGGTTCGCCGTCGGGGTCCAGACCGATCGGCTCTGCGAGCGTCTCGGCCTCGTCCTCCACGTGACCCCGATCGGGTTCAAGCACATCGCCCCCCTGATGCTCAGTCGTGATATCCTGATCGGTGGAGAGGAATCCGGCGGCGTCGGGTTCAAGGGGCACCTCCCCGAGCGCGACGGTCTCCTCACGGCCCTCTTCCTCCTCGAGTGCCTGGTCATGGAGGGGAAGGGGCTCCCGGAGCTCGTCGCCGCCATGGAGGCCGAGGCCGGGCCCGCCGTCTACCAGCGCCGGGACTACCATCTCCCTCCCGAGGTCGGGCGGCGGCTCCTGGCGCGGCTGGACCAGGCCCCGCCGGCGCGGCTCGGGGGGGAGCGGGTCGTCCGGCGGGAGGATCTGGACGGCCGGAAGCTCTGGCTCGCCGACGGGGCGTGGGTCCTGATCCGGCCCTCGGGGACCGAGCCGGTCCTCAGGGTCTACATCGAGGCCCCCGAGGCGGGGGAGGTGGAGGCGCTCCACGCGGCCGCCGCCGACCTCGTCCGGTCGCTCGCGGGGGAGCGTGAGGGTCCGGCCTCGCTGTGACCATGAGCCTTGAACTGATCCGAACCTTCTCCATCATCGCCCACATCGACCACGGCAAATCGACCCTGGCCGATCGCCTGCTCGGGCTCTGCGGGGCCCTGGACCCGCGGAAGGCCGTGGACCAGGTCCTCGACTCCATGGACCTCGAGCGGGAGCGGGGGATCACCATCAAGGCCCACACCGTCCGCCTCCTCTACCGGGCCCGCGACGGACGGGAGTACACCCTCAACCTCATCGACACCCCGGGCCACGTGGACTTCTCCTACGAGGTCTCCCGGAGCCTGGCGGCGTGCGAGGGGGCGATCCTGGTGGTGGACGCCGCGCAGGGGGTCGAGGCCCAAACCCTGGCCAACTACCACCTGGCCCTCGAGGCGGGCCTCGCCATCATCCCGGTCATCAACAAGATCGACCTCCCCCAGGCGGACGTGGAGGGGACGCGGGAGCAGCTCGCCGATATCCTCGGCCTCGACCCGGAGGAGGCGCTCCTCATCAGCGCCAAGGAGGGGACCGGGGTCCCCGAGGTCCTGGAGGCGATCGTCCGGCGGATCCCGCCGCCGCCCGGCGCCCCCCGGGGCCCCCTCAAGGCGCTGGTCTTCGACTCCTTCTACGACCCCTACCAGGGGGTCGTGGTCTACGTCCGCCTCCTGAACGGCCGGGTCCACCCCGGGATGAAGGTCCTCCTGATGTCCACGGCCAAGGTGTACGAGGTCCAGCAGGTGGGCGTCTTCACCCCGGCGCTCCGCCCGGTGGAGGAGCTGGCGGCCGGCCAGGTCGGCTACCTCACGGCGGGGATCAAGCGCGTGGCCGACTCCAAGGTCGGCGAGACCATCACCGACGCCCTCGTCCCCACGGCCGAGCCCTTCCCCGGCTACCGGGAGGCCAAGCCGATGGTCTTCTCCGGGCTCTACCCGGTGGAGGACACGGCCTACGGCGCCCTCCGGGACGCCCTGGAGAAGCTGCGCCTGAACGACTCGGCCTTCACCTTCGAGCCCGAGAGCTCCAACGCCCTGGGCTTCGGCTTCCGCTGCGGGTTCCTGGGGATGCTCCACATGGAGATCATCCAGGAGCGCCTGGAGCGGGAGTTCGGCCTGACCCTGATCGCCACCGCCCCCAGCGTCCGCTACCGGGTGGTGGGCGCCGGGGGGGAGACCGTGGAGATCGACAACCCCTCGAAGCTCCCGCCCCCGGACAAGGTCGAGGTCATCGAGGAGCCCTACGTCCGCGGGGTCGTCTTCGTCCCCGTGGAGTTCATGGGGGCGGTCTACCGGCTGGCCCAGGAGAAGCGCGGCGAGCACCGCTCGGCGGACCACCTCGGCAAGCGGGTCCACCTCACCTTCGACTTCCCCCTGGCCGAGATCCTCGTGGACTTCTACGACCGGCTGAAGTCCCTCTCGCGGGGCTACGCCTCCTTCGACTACGACCTCCTGGAGTTCCGGCCCTCCCAGCTGGTCCGGCTCGACATCCTCCTCAACGGGGAGCCGGTGGACGCCCTCTCCCTGATCGTCCACCGCGACAAGGCCTACGAGCGGGGGAAGACCCTGGCGGAGCGGCTCAAGGGGGTGATCCCCCGCCAGCTCTTCGAGGTGGTCATCCAGGCGGCCATCGGGAGCCGGGTGATCGCCCGGGAGACCGTCCGGCCGCTCCGGAAGAACGTCACCGCCAAGTGCTACGGCGGCGACATCACGCGGAAGCGCAAGCTCCTGGAGAAGCAGCGGGAGGGGAAGAAGCGGCTCAAGCAGCTGGGGCGCGTGGAGATCCCCCAGGAGGCCTTCCTCTCGGTCCTCAAGCCCTGAGGCCTAGCTATGTGTTCGAGTAAAGTATCCGGGGGGAGGCAGGCCCCGAAGCCTTTCGCCAGCGGCGAAGCCGGCCTGGCGAAAGGTGGGCTTCGCCCAGGGCCGTCGGAAGGGGGGCAGAGCCCCCCTCCGAGTTAGATATGGATCCCGAGGTCAAGCCCGACCCTAAACCGGACGCCGACCCGGACGCGACGCCCGCGCCCCGGGCCGCGGTGCGGCGGAAGTCCGTCCTCCGCGAGTACCTGGAGGCGATCCTCATCGCCGTCCTCCTGGCCCTCCTCATCCGCACCTTCGTCGTCCAGGCCTTCAAGATCCCCTCCGGCTCCATGATCCCGAGCCTCCAGGTGGGGGACCACATCCTGGTCAACAAGTTCATCTACCGCTTCCGGGACCCCGGGCGCGGGGACGTCATCGTCTTCAAGTACCCGGTGGACGAATCCCGCGATTTCATCAAGCGGGTGATCGCGGTGGGTGGGGAGGACCTCTACATCAAAGGGCAGGAGGTCTACATCAACTGCCAGCCCCCCGAGACCGGCTGCCGCCCGCTGGAGGAGCCCTGGGCCTACTACGACGAGCGGCCGGTGGCCTCGGAGACCTTCGGCCCGGTCCACGTCCCCCCCGATGCCTACTTCGTCATGGGGGACAACCGGAACAACAGCCAGGACAGCCGCTTCTGGGGGTTCGTCCGGCGCGAGAAGGTGAAGGGGAAGGCCTTCATCATCTACTGGTCGTGGGATGGGGAGACGGGCAGTCCGCTCTGGGAGAAGGTCCGGTGGTCGCGGCTGGGGCGGCTGATCCCCTGAGCGGGGCGGCGGGGCCGCTCGCCGCGGCGACCCGGGAGGGGCCGGCCGGGACCCCCGGGATCTACCTCCACTGCCTCTTCTGTCTCCGGCGCTGCCCGTACTGCGACTTCAACGTCGCCCTCTACCGCGAGGACCGGATCGCCCCCTTCCTCGACGCGCTCCACCGCGAGCTCGCCCTCTACGGCCGGGAGGCCTGGGCGTCCCGGACGGCGGTGGAGAGCCTCTTCTTCGGCGGCGGGACCCCGTCGCTCCTCGAGCCTGCCGCGATCGGGGGCCTGATCGAGGCCGTGGCGCGGACCTTCCCGGTCCAGCCCGGCGCCGAGATCACCCTGGAGGCGAACCCCGAGCGGCTCACCCGCGAGCGGCTCCTGGGCTACCGGGCCGCAGGCGTCACGCGCCTCTCCCTCGGCGTCCAGGCCCTGGACGACCGGGTCCTCGCCCGGCTGGGGCGCGGGCACACGGCCGAGGAGGCCCGCCGGGCCTTCGGGGCGGCGCGGGCAGCCGGCTTCGCCGCGGTGAGCGTGGACCTCCTCTACGCCTGCCCGGGCCAGGATCTCGCCGGATGGGGCCGGGGCCTCGCGGAGGTGGTCGGCTGGGGCCCGGAGCACCTGTCGTGCTACGCCCTGACCCTCGAGCCGGGGACCGCCTTCGCCCGGCGCCCCCTCCAGGACCTGCCCGACGAGGAGACCCAGCTCGCCCAGTACCGGGCCATGGTGGAGGGGCTCGGGGCGGCCGGCTACGAGCAGTACGAGATCTCCAACTTCGCCCGGCCCGGCCACCGCTCGGTCCACAACCAGCGCTACTGGCGCGGGGAGGAGTACCTGGGCCTGGGGCCGGGCGCCCATTCCTTCCTCGGGGCCGTCCGCTTCGCCAACCTCCGCTCCCAGCTCCGCTACCGCGCCCGGCTCGACGCCGGCCTCCTGCCCATCGAGTCGTGGGAGCGCCTGAGCCCGGCCCAGCGCCTCGGCGAGCGGATCGTCTTCGGGCTCCGGCTCGCCGAGGGGATCCCCCGGACGTGGCTCGCCGAGGGCTTCGCCGCCGCGCCCGCGACCCTCGAGCGGCTCCTCGCCCGCTACGGCGAGGCCGGCCTCCTCCTGGCCGAGGGGGAGCGGGTCCGCCTGACCGAGGCCGGGCGCCTCCTCGCCGACGCCATCGGCGCGGATCTCCTCCCCGCGGCTTGACAAGCCCGCTCGGGGGTTGTTACTTTCTCCATGAGCACTTCCCGTGGTGGAGTGCGAACGGGGGAGGGATCGGCGTGGTCGAAGCCGAGCTGGGCGAGCGCAGCCGACAGGTCCTCGAGGCCGTCATCGTGGACTACACCCTGACGGCCGAGCCGGTGGGGTCCCGGGCGGTCTCCCGGAAGTACCACCCTGACCTCTCGCCGGCGACCATCCGGAACGCCATGGCCGACCTCGAGGAGCTGGGGTATCTCAGCCAGCCCCATCCCTCGGCCGGCCGGGTCCCGACCGACAAGGCCTACCGCTTCTACGTGGACCGCATGAAGGCCCAGCCCCTGAGCCGCACCGAAGCGACCCGTCTGAACCGGCAGGTGGGCGGGGCCCGGAGCGAGCTGGACGAGCTGATGGAGCACGCCTCGCTCCAGCTCTCCTCCCTCTCCCGCTACACCGGGGTCGTCCTCGCCCCGCCCCTCAGCCACACGCGCCTGGAGCGGGTGGACCTGCTCCCGGTGGGGGGGGAGCGGGCCCTGGCGGTCGTCGTGACCGAGACGGGGTGGGTCACCAGCCGGACCATCACCCTCGGCGAGCCGCTCCGGCAGCTCGAGCTCCGGGAGATCGCCCGGCTGATCACCGAGGGGTTCGGCGGGCTGACCTTCCAGGAGATCCAGGGGCGCCTGGACGACCCGGGGCCGCCCCCCGAGGAGCGGCTCGGGCGCCTGGCCCTGACCCTGGCCGAGAAGGTCTTCGCGCTCCTCCGCGACCGGAACCTCTACATCGGGGGCGCCATCAACATCCTCGATCAGCCAGAGTTCGCCGACCTCGACACCATGCGGATGCTCCTCAAGGCCTTCGAGGAGAAGCGCCGGCTCATCGAGCTGTTCTCCTCCCGCGCCGAGGCCGAGGGGGTCCGGGTCGTCATCGGGTCCGAGAACCCCTACGAGGAGATGCACGAGACGAGCGTCGTGACCGCCGTGTACAAGTACGGGAACCACATCCTCGGGAGCCTGGGGGTGGTGGGCCCGAGGCGGATGCGGTACGCGAAGGTCGTGGCCCTGGTGGACTACACCGCGAAGCTGGTCAGCCGCCGTCTCGACCGCCTCGCCAGGGCCGAGCCCTCCGCCTGATCATGTCCGACGAGTCCCTCGAGGGGCGTCCCTCGGAGGAGGGCGCCTCGCCGGAGCCGCCTGTCCCCTCCCCGGAGGCGCCCGCGGAGGCGGATGCGCGGGAGCGGCTCCAGGCGGCCCTCGAGGCCAAGGGCCGGGAGGCCGCCGAGCACTACGACCGCTACCTCCGGGCCCTGGCGGACTTCGAGAACTACAGGCGCCGGGTCCAGCGGGAGCGGGAGGAGTGGACCCGGCTGGCCCAGGAGCGGCTCCTCCGCGATCTCCTCCCCGTCCTCGACAACTTCGACCGGGCCCTCCAGGTCGATCCGGATCCGGGGCAGCTCCAGGGGTTCGTGGCGGGGATCGAGCTGATCCGCCGCGAGCTCCTCAAGGTCCTGGAGCGGATCGGCGTGATCCCCTTCAGCCCCGTGGGCGAGCCCTTCGACCCCCAGCGCCACGAGGCCGTGATGCGGGTGGAGACCACGGAGGTCCCGAGCCAGACGGTGGTGGAGGAGATCGAGCGGGGGTACCTGCTGGGCGACCGGGTCCTGCGGCCGGCCCGGGTCAAGGTCGCGGTGCATCCCGAGGAGAGCGCCTCGGGCCCGGGCGGCCCCGGGCCCTAGACCATGGCCGCCCCCCGCGACTACTACGAGATCCTGGGCGTCCCGCGCACCGCCGACGAGACGGCGCTCAAGAAGGCCTACCGGCAGCTCGCCCTGAAGTACCACCCCGACCGGAACCCGGGGGACCGGCAGGCCGAGGAGCGCTTCAAGGAGGTCAGCGAGGCCTACGCCGTCCTCTCGGACCCGGAGAAGCGCGCCCAGTACGACCGGTTCGGCCGGGTCGATCTCCCCCCGGGGGTGGACTTCGGCTTTCCCGGCTTCGGCGACCTCTTCGAGGACCTCTTCGAGGGCTTCCTCGGCGGCCCCCGCGATCGCCGGCCCCGGCCGCGGCGCGGCGCGGACCTCCGCTACGACCTGGAGATCTCCCTCGAGGAGGCGGCCGAGGGGTTGGAGACCCGGATCCAGATCCCCCGCGCCGAGCCCTGCGGGCGGTGCCGGGGATCGGGGCTCGAGCCGGGGACGCGGAAGGTCACCTGCGCCACGTGCGCCGGGCGCGGCCAGATCCGCTACACCCAGGGGTTCCTCACCGTCGCCCGGACCTGCCCCCACTGCGGCGGCGAGGGCGAGCTGAACCGGAGCCCGTGCCCCGACTGTCGGGGCGAGGGGCGGGTCGGCCGGGAGCACCTGCTCCGGGTCAAGATCCCGGCGGGGATCGAGGACGGCTCCCAGCTTCGCCTCGCGGGCGAGGGGGAAGCCGGCGCGCGCGGCGGGCCGCCGGGGGATCTCTACGTCGTCGTCCACCTCCGGGAGCACCCCCTCTTCGCCCGGCGCGGCGCCGACCTCCTCTGCGACCTCCCCGCCACCTTCCCCCAGGCCGCCCTGGGGGCCGAGGTCGAGGTCCCCCTCCTCCGGGGCACGGCCACCCTCCCGATCCCCCCCGGGACCCAGAACGGCGAGATCCTGCGCCTGCGGGGGAAGGGGATGCCCCACCTGCGCGGGCGGGGGCGGGGCGACGCCTGCTTCCGGGTCCTGGTCGAGGTCCCCACCGAGCTCACCCCCCGCCAGCGCGAGCTCCTCGAGGAGTTCGAGCGGGCGGGCCAGGAGGGCGGCTCCATGGTCGCCCGCTTCCGCGAGCAGTGGAAGAAGCTCCTAGGCGGATGAGCCACCCGCCTCTTCCTGTCGCCCCCCGCCCGCGGCCCCGGGCGGTGGGGGGGGTTGGGGGAGGAGCGACGCCGCTCCCCCCCAAGGTGGACTAGTGAGCGCGCCGACGTTCTGGGCGCTCCGCGTGAGCCTCGCGCCCGGGACCGTCGAGGGCGTGACCAACTTCCTCTGGGAGGCCGGGGCGAGCGGGGTCATCGAGGAGGCCCCGGGCCCGCTGGCCACGCTGGAGGCCCACTTCCCCCCGGGGACCGATCCCGCCCTGACCGAGACCCGGCTGCTCGCCTATCTCGACGCCCTCCGGGCCCTGGGGCTCCCCGTGGGGCCGGGCGCCGTCCATGCCCGGCTCGTCCCCGACGAGGCGTGGGCCGAGGCGTGGCGGGCCCACTTCGTCCCCCGCCGGGTGGGGGAGCGACTCTGGGTCTGCCCGCCTTGGGACCGCCCGCCCGCCGGCCCCGGGGAGGTCGTGGTCGAGATCGACCCCGGCCGGGCCTTCGGGACCGGCGCCCACGCCACGACCCTCGGGTGCCTCGAGCTCGCCGCCTCGCTCCTCGCCACCACCGCCGGCCCGGCGGTCCTCGACGTCGGCACCGGGAGCGGGATCCTCGCCGTCGCCTGCGCCAAGCTCGGCGCGGCCTCCGTGCTGGCGATCGACCTGGATCCCGACGCCGTGCGCGCGGCCGAGGCCAACGCCCTCCGGAACGGCGTGGCCCGCCAGGTGACGGTCGCCCTCGCCACGCCGGAGGAGCTGGACGGGGTGCGGGTCCCGCTCATCCTGGCCAACCTCCTGGCCCCCGCCATCGAGCGGCTGGCCCCCCAGTTCGCCCGTCTCGCCGGGCGCCCGGGCTGGCTCATCGCCGGGGGGGTGTTGACCACGGAGGTGGGCCCGGTCGAGACCGCCCTGGGGCGCGTCGGCTTTCGCCCCTGCCGGCGGCTCGACCGGGAGGGGTGGGCGACCCTGCTCCTCGCGCGGGACGGGTAGGGGCCGTGGCCCAGGCGGATCCGGGGAGCGCCGGCTTCGAGTACTTCGAGGTCACGGCGGACGTCCCTCCGAGGGATCTAGGGGCCGTGGCCCAGGCGGATCCGGGGAGCGTCGGCTTCGAGTACTTCGAGGTCACGGCGGACGTCGGGATCCGCGCCTGGGGGCCGGACGCCCGCGCCGCCTTCTGCCAGTGCGCCCTCGGGGTCTTCAACCTCATGGTGAGCCTGCCGGAGGTCGAGGCGCGCGAGGCCCGCGAGGTGCGGGCGAGCGGCGAGGGGTACGAGCCGCTCCTGGTGAACTGGATCAACGAGCTGCTCTACCTCCACGACACCGAGGGGTTCCTCGCGCGTCGCGTCGAGATCCCGGCCTTCGACGCCTCCGGGCTCCGCTCGCTCCTCCACGGCGAGCCGCTGGATCCAGCCCGCCATCACCCGGGTCTCCAGGTCAAGGCGGCCACCTTTCACCAGTTGGCCGTGACCGAGGAGGCCGGGCGGTTCGTGGTCCGCCTCATCGTGGATGTCTGATGTTTCCGATCAGTAGCGGCGGGCACAATTTACCGTTGCTTTTTTGAAACATTCCCACAGTTCTCCGGTCCTCTTACGGGCGCTATAAGCCAAAAGAGACCATAAAATCGAATAGTTGACAAACTGGCGCCAGGCCGGGGCTTCTGGCATCCGGCTTGCTTGTCTCTGCGCTTGGTTTTCTCTGAGTTCCTTCGGCTGGCCGGGAGGCTATGGAGCTTCAATCGACGATTCGCAAGCAGGTCGGGTGCCAGGGGATCGGCCTTCACACCGGTGAGCCGGTCCACCTGACCCTTCAGCCGGCCCCGCCCGACAGCGGCGTCCTCTTCCGCCTCCTCCCCCCCGGGGTGGACATCCTGGTGGGCCCTGATGCGCTTCTGAACGGCCATTACGCCACGACCCTGGGGTGGGACGGGGTCCAGGTCCAGACCGTCGAGCACCTCCTGGCCGCGGTCGCGGCGCTCGGCATCGACAACCTGCGCGTGGAGGTCGAAGGGGTCGAGCTCCCGGCGATGGACGGGAGCGCCAAGCCGTACGTGGACCTCCTCTACGCGGCGGGGCGGGAGGGGCAGGCCGCTCCCCGCCGTCCCCTCTACGTGAAGGAGGAGATCCGCGTCGGGGACGACGCGCGCTGGATCCAGATCTCGCCGGCCACCGAGACCCGGATCAGCTACACCCTGGACCTGGACCACCCCGTGGTGGGGGTCCAGATCGCTTCGTTCGCCCCCACCGAGCGGGTCTTCGTGGAGGAGCTGGCCTCCGCCCGGACGTACGGGTTCCTCAAGGACGTCGAGCTGCTCCGCCAGCAGGGGCTGGCCCGGGGCGGGTCGCTGGAGAACGCCGTGGTGGTCGGCCAGGAGCGGGTCCTGAACGGCTCGCTCCGCTTCCGCGACGAGTTCGTCCGCCACAAGATCCTCGACGTGGTCGGGGACCTGGCCCTCCTGGGGCGGCCGGTGGTCGGGCATGTGGTGGCGCGCAACGCCGGCCACGCCCTGAACCACCAGCTGGTCCGTGAGGTCCACCGGCGGGCCGCGGGGTGGGAGCGTGGCGTGGTCGCCGCCCTCCACCACCCGGTCGGCCGCTCCGAGGGCGAGCCGAGACTCCACCCCGGCCTGGCCGCCGTCTAGCCGCCTCTTGGGGGAGGCAGGCCCCGAAGCCTTTCGCCAGCGGCGAAGCCGGACTGGCGAAAGGTGGGCTTCGCCCAGGGCCGTCGGAAGGGGGGCGGAGCCCCCCTCCGAGTTTCTCTTTCTCCTTCCTTCCCTTTCGTCGCCGGCGCTATAATGATTGATCCATGTGTCGGCGCCGGTCGGACGCGTCCCTCTGGGTCGCCCTGGTTCTCGGGGTCCTGCTCCTCCTCGCCCCGGTGGGCGAGGCCGCGGACCTCAAGATCTCGAACCTCGTGGTGACCAACTCGGACAAGAGCCTGATGGTCCAGGCCGTCCTCCTCGGCGCCCTCCCCGAGGGCCTGGTGGAGGGGCTCGAGACGGGGATCCCGGCGGTGGTCCGCTTCCAGGTGGAGCTCTGGCAGTACAACACCTTCTGGGTGGACCGACGGATCGCGGCCAAGGTCGTCGAGCGGCAGGTGCACTACGACATCCTCACCAAGGAGTACCGGGTGACGGCAGTGCAGGGGGAGAGCCGGGAGCCGTACGTGACGCGCGACCTCTGGGAGGCCAAGCGGGTGATCTCGGAGCTCCGGGCCCTGCACCTGGCCCCCATCGACCTCCTCAAGCTCGAGAACCTCTACTACGTCCGGCTCCGGGCCGAGATCCGACCGGCGACCCCCGAGCCGTCCCTCACCAAGCTTCTCCCCCCCTTCCTCTCCTCGGGGGTGGAGACGTCCTGGGAGAAGTCCCCCCTCCTGACCATGAGCCGGCAGCGCTGAGCGGGAGGGCCGCGGGATGGCGATGACCCCGGAGGAGCGCGAGAAGCGGTGGCGGAACCTGGTCCTCATCAGCGTGGGCCTCTTCCTCCTGGTGGCCATGACCGCCATCGAGGTGGGGATCAAGGGGCCCAAGCTCCCCATCGCCTCCAACGTCGTCGTCATCGCCCTGTTCAACCTGAACCTCATCGTCTTCCTCCTGCTCCTCGTCCTCCTCTTCCGCAACCTGGTCAAGCTCTCCTTCGAGCGCCGCCACAAGATCCTGGGCTTCAAGTTCAAGACCAAGCTGGTGGTGGCCTTCCTCAGCCTGGCCCTGATCCCCTCCCTCCTCATCTTCCTGGTCGCCTCGAACCTCATCAACACCTCCATCGAGGGGTGGTTCAAGCTCCAGGTGGAGCGACCCCTGGACGAGTCCATGATGGTGGCCCAGGCCTTCTACGAGCGGATGCAGGACTCGGCCCTCCGCCACGGCCAGCACATCGCGCGGGGCATCATGCGCGACCGCCTCCTGGAGGAGGAGCGGCGCGAGGCCCTCATCGACTTCCTGATGGACCAGCAGGAGCAGTACGGCCTGGCCGGGATCTCGGTCTTCACCGCGGGCGGCGACGAGCTGGTCCACGTCAAGGACCCCGTCCTCTCGCCCGCCATCGCCACGGAGGCGGTGAACACCGAGCAGGTCCGGATGGGCCTGGGGGGGCGGGAGCTGACCACTCGGAAGGAGATCGCCAACGGCGACCTGATCCAGGGGATGGTCCCCATCCTGGTCTCCTTCACGGATCGGCGGGTGACGGGGGTGGTGGTCGTTTCCCACCACGTCACCGAGCGGCTCGAGGCGCGGGTCCGCGGGATCTCCACCGCCTTCCAGGAGTACAAGCAGCTCAAGCTCCTGAAGCAGCCCATCAAGGGGATCTACATCCTCCTCTTCCTCCTGATGACCCTGATCATCGTCTTCTCGGTCACATGGTTCGGCCTGTACCTGGCCAAGGGGATCACGGTCCCCATCCAGCTCCTGGCCGAGGGGACCCGCGAGGTGGCGGCGGGGAACCTCGACTACCGCGTCCAGGTCCGCGCCGACGACGAGGTGGGAATCCTGGTGGACTCCTTCAACAAGATGACCGGGGACCTGGCCTCCTCCAAGACCAAGCTGGAGGCGGCCTACCTCGACCTCCAGGGCAAGGCGGGCGAGCTGGAGGCGCGCCGCCGCTACACCGAGACCGTGCTGGAGGCGGTGGCCACCGGGGTTGTCTCCCTCGACGCCGAGGGGCGCCTGACCACCCTGAACCGCGCCGCCGCGCGCATGCTCGGGCTCGCCCCCTCGCTGGCCGTGGGCCGCCCCTGGGGCCAGGCCTTCGCGGCGCCCGAGTACGAGGACCTCCGGGCCCTCATCCAGCGGATGGACCGCCTCCGCGACGGGAGCCTCGAGCGCGAGCTCCAGCTCCCCCGGGACGGCTCGCGCCTCACCCTGCTCGCGAGCCTCACCCCCCTCCCGGGGCCCGAGGGGGAGTACCTCGGCATGGTCCTGGTCTTCGACGACCTCACCGAGCTCTTCCAGGCCCAGCGCCTGGCCGCCTGGCGGGAGGTGGCCCAGCGGATCGCCCACGAGATCAAGAACCCCCTCACCCCGATCCAGCTCTCGGTCCAGCGCCTCCGGCGCCGGCTGACGGGCCGGGTGCCCGAGGAGGAGGCCCTCCTCGAGGAGTGCACGGGGACCATCGTGGGGGAGGTGGAGGGGCTCCGGCGGCTCGTGGAGGAGTTCTCCCGCTTCGCCCGGATGCCGAGCCCGGACCCGCGGCCGACCGATCTCGCGCGGCTCGTGGACGGGGTGGTCGCCCTCTACGCCGAGACCCACCCGGGGGTCGCCCTCCGGACCGCCTTCGCCCCCGACCTCCCGCCGGCCGAGGTGGACGGCGACCAGCTGAAGCGCGCCCTCCTGAACCTCCTCGACAACGCCGTGGAGGCGGGGGCCGCCGAGGTGGAGCTCAAGACGGTGTGGCGGCCTGGCGAGCCGCGGGTCCGGGTGGAGGTCGCCGACGACGGATCGGGGATCCCGCCCGAGGCGCGCGAGAAGCTCTTCCACCCCTACTTCTCGACCAAGGCCGCGGGGATGGGCCTCGGCCTCCCCATCGTGCACCAGATCGTCACCGACCACGGCGGCCAGATCTGGGCCGAGGAGAACCGGCCGCGGGGGAGCCGGTTCGTCCTGGAGCTGCCGCTGTCCCGGGAGCGGGTCGAGGAGACCGCGTGAGGGGGAGGCGATGGCCGGCGAGCTGATCCTCATCGTGGACGACGAGAAGGCCATCCGGACCGCCCTCAGCGGGATCCTGGAGGACGAGGGGTACCGGGTCGCCAGCGCCGGCGCGGGGACCGAGGCCCTGGCGCGGGTGGCGGACGAGCTGCCCGAGCTGGTGATCCTGGACATCTGGATGCCGGACCTGGACGGGCTCGAGACCCTGGCGGAGCTGAAGCGTCTCCACCCCGACCTGGCGGTGGTGATGATCTCCGGCCACGGGACCATCGAGACCGCGGTGAAGGCCACCAAGCTGGGGGCCTACGACTTCATCGAGAAGCCGCTCTCCCTGGAGAAGACCCTCCTGGTGGTGGCCCGCGCCCTGGAGCACGCGCGCCTGGAGCGCGAGAACCGGGCCCTCCGGCAGCGGATCGAGCAGGGCTACGAGCTCGTCTGCGACAGCCCCGGCATCCGCGAGCTCCGCCGCCAGATCGCCGTGGCCGCCCCCACCAACGGGCGCGTCCTGGTCTACGGCGAGAACGGCGTGGGCAAGGAGCTGGTGGCCCGGGCCATCCACGCCCGCTCGGCCCGCCGGGAGCGCCCCTTCGTCGAGGTCAACTGCGCGGCCATCCCCGAGGAGCTGATCGAGTCGGAGCTCTTCGGCCACGAGAAGGGGGCCTTCACCGGGGCGATCGCCCGGCGCCGGGGGAAGTTCGAGCTGGCCGACGGCGGGACCCTCTTCCTCGACGAGGTCGGGGACATGTCGCTCAAGACCCAGGCCAAGGTCCTCCGGGTCCTGGAGGAGCAGGCCTTCGAGCGGGTCGGCGGCAAGGAGACGATCCGGGTGGACGTCCGGGTCATCGCCGCGTCCAACCAGAACCTCGCCGACCTCATCGCCCAGGGGCGCTTCCGCGAGGACCTCTTCTACCGGCTCAACGTGATCCCCATCGAGGTCCCGCCCCTCCGGCGGCACAAGGAGGACATCCCGCGCCTGGTCGAGCACTTCCTCCGCGTCTTCTCGACGGAGTACGGGCGGAGGCCCAAGGTCGTGACCGGCGAGGCCATGGCCTACTTCATAATGACCTACGCTTGGCCGGGCAACGTCCGGGAGCGCCGCAACATGGTGGAGCGCCTGGTCATCATGACCCCCGGGGAGGTCATCGGCCCCGAGCACCTCCCCCCGCCCCTCAGGCCCGTGGAGGGGGCCGAGGCCCTGGGGGAGCGGACGCTGCGCGAGGCCCGGGAGGCCTTCGAGCGGGCCTTCATCACGGCCGAGCTGCGGGCCAACGACTGGAACATCACCCGCACCGCCCAGCGCCTGGGGATCGGGCGGGTCAACCTCTGGAAGAAGCTCAAGGCCTTCGGGATCGCGCCGCCCCGGAAGCCGGAGGAGGCCGGCCCGGCCGAGGCGTGAGGCGCCTCCCCGCCCGGCGAGGCGCCGCGAGATCGGGCTTGACAAATCGCCGGGCGCGGGTATGTTTGTGTTGATGGCTCCTTTAAGTGGGCCCGGCGAGGCCCATAAGGAGAGGCAATGATCCCGATCCGAGATCCGCACGCGGCACCCCCTCCCGTCGGGGAGGGGGTTTTTTCCTGCCTGGGGGCCGCGTCGTGAGCGCCCGCGAGAAGGCCCAGGTGCTCGACGAGCCCGGGATCGACCGGGCCCTGACCCGCATCGCCCACGAGATCCTGGAGCGCTCCGAGGGGACCCCCGGGCTCGCCCTGGTGGGGATCCGCACCCGCGGGGTCTCCCTGGCCCGGCGGATCGCCGAGAAGCTCGAGGCGATCGAGGGGGTGAAGGTCCCGGTGGGGACCCTGGACATCACCCTCTACCGGGACGACCTCGGCGACCTGGCCGAGCAGCCGGTCCTCCGCGAGACCGAGATCCCCTTCCCGGTCACCGGCCGGACCGTGGTCCTGGTGGACGACGTCCTCTACACGGGCCGGACCATCCGGGCGGCCCTGGACGCCATCATGGACCTGGGGCGTCCCCGCCAGATCCAGCTCGCCGTCCTCATCGACCGGGGGCACCGGGAGCTCCCCATCCGCCCCGACTACGTGGGGAAGAACCTCCCGACCGCCCGGCGCGAGACCGTCCAGGTGCTGCTCCGGGAGCACGACGGGACCGACCGCGTGGTCATCCAGGAGCCAGCCCCGTGAGTCGCGGGGCAGGGTAAGGAGGCGCGCCATGGGGCTCAGGGGGAAGGACCTCATCGAGGTGCGGGGCCTCGAGCCGGCCGAGATCGAGCTGATCCTGGACACGGCCGAGTCGATGAAGGAGATCGCCTCGCGGGCGATCAAGAAGGTCCCGACCCTCCGCGGCAAGACCGTGGTCAACCTGTTCCTCGAGCCCTCCACCCGCACCCGGACCTCCTTCGAGATCGCCGGGAAGTGGCTCTCGGCCGACGTCGTCAACGTCTCCGGCTCGGCCTCCAGCGTGGTCAAGGGCGAGACCCTCATGGACACCGCCAAGAACCTCGAGGCGATGAGCCCGGACTGCGTGGTGATCCGCCACGCCATGGCCGGGGCCCCGCACATGCTCGCCCGCGCCCTCCGCGCCGCCATCATCAACGCCGGGGACGGGGCCCACGAGCACCCGACCCAGGCCCTCCTGGACCTCCTCACCATCCGGGAGAAGAAGGGGCACCTGGACGGGCTCAAGGCCGCCATCGTGGGGGACATCGCCCACAGCCGGGTGGCCCGCTCCAACATCTACGGGATGCGGAAGATGGGGATGACGGTGACCGTGGCCGGGCCGCCGACCCTGATCCCGCCGGGGGTGGAGGAGCTGGGGGTGAAGGTGGCCCACCGCCTCGAGGAGGCGATCCGTGACGTGGACGTCGTCATGATGCTCCGCCTCCAGCAGGAGCGGATGCAGGCGGCCCTGATCCCCTCCCTCCGCGAGTACGCCCGGCTCTGGGGGCTGACCCTGGACAGGCTGGCCGCGGCGCGGGAGGACGTCCTCATCATGCACCCGGGGCCGGTGAACCGGGGGGTCGAGCTGGCCCCGGAGGTGGCCGACAGCCGCTACTCGGTCATCCTGGACCAGGTGGCCAACGGCGTCGCGGTCCGGATGGCGCTCCTCTACCTCCTCATCGGCGGCAAGCCCGCCGAGGCCGGCGCGTGAGGGGCGGGCCGTGGACCTGATCATCAAGGGCGGGCGGGTGGTCGATCCGGCCAACGGCCTGGACGGGGTCGCCGACGTCCTGATCCTGGACGGCCGGATCGCCCGGGTGGAACGGGGGCTCGAACCCCCCGAGGGGACCCCGGCCGTCGAGGCTGCCGGGAAGGTCGTCGCCCCCGGGTTCATCGACCTGCACGTCCACCTCCGCGAGCCCGGCGAGGAGTACAAGGAGACCGTGGCCACCGGCACCCGCGCCGCGGCCGCCGGCGGGTTCACCGCGGTCGTCGCCATGGCCAACACCCTCCCCGTGAACGACACCCGCGCCGTCACCGACTACATCCTGGCCCAGGCCCGGGCCGACGGGGTCGTCCGCGTCTACCCCGTCGGCGCGGTCTCCAAGGGGCTCCGGGGGGAGGAGCTCGCCGAGCTCGGGGAGCTGGCCGAGGCCGGGTGCGTCGCCTACTCCGACGACGGCCAGCCGGTCATGGACTCGGCCCTCCTCCGCCGGGCCCTCGAGTACGCCCAGGCCTTCGCCAAGCCGATCATCTCCCACGCCGAGGACGCCCACCTCGCGGCCGACGGGGTCATGCACGAGGGGTTCGTCTCCACCGACCTCGGCCTCAGGGGGATCCCGGCCGCGGCCGAGGAGGTCATGGTCGCCCGCGACATCGCCCTGGCGGAGCTGACCGGAACCCCGATCCACATCGCCCACGTCTCCACCGCCGGGGCCGTCCGGCTGATCCGGGACGCCAAGGGCCGCGGGGTCCCGGTGACCGCCGAGGTCACCCCGCACCACCTCCTCCTCACCGACGAGGCGGTCCGCGGCTTCGACCCCAACACCAAGATGAAGCCGCCCCTGCGGGGGAAGCGCGACGTCGAGGCGTTGCGCGAGGCCCTGGCCGACGGGACCCTGGACGCCATCGCCACCGACCACGCCCCCCACGCCCTGGCCGACAAGGAGGTGGAGTACGACCTGGCCGCCTTCGGGATCGTCGGCCTCGAGACGGCCGTCCCCCTCGGCCTCACCCACCTGGTCCGGGAGGGGGTCCTGGACCTCCCGGCCTTCATCGCCCGGCTCACCGTGGGGCCGGCGCGGATCCTGGACCTGCCGCTCGGGACCCTGAGCCCCGGCGCGCCCGGGGACGTCACCGTCCTGGACCTCGACCGGGAGCTGGTCATCGACCCCTCCCGCTTCTACTCCAGGAGCCGGAACACCCCCTTCGGGGGGTGGCGCTGCGTCGGGGCGCCCTGGATGACGATCGTCGGGGGACGGGTCGTGATGTGGGAGCGCGTGATCAAGGGGGGGACGAGGTGAGGGCGCTCCTGGCCCTGGCGGACGGGCGGCTCTTCGAGGGGGAGGCCTTCGGGGCCCCCGGCGAGACGGCGGGGGAGGTCGTCTTCAACACCGCCATGACCGGCTACCAGGAGATCCTGACCGACCCCTCCTACAGGGGGCAGCTCGTGGTTATGACCTCCCCCCACATCGGGAACACCGGGGTCAACCCCGAGGACGTGGAGTCCCATCGCCCCTGGGTGGAGGGGTTCATCGTGCGGGAGGCCTGCCCGGCCCCCTCGAGCTGGCGGGCGACGGCGAGCCTGGAGACCTATCTCCGGGAGCACGGGATCGTGGGGATCGAGGGGATCGACACCCGCGCCCTGACCCGCCACCTCCGCGACCAAGGGGCGCAGCAGGCGGTCCTCTCCACCGTGGACCTCGACCCCGAGAGCCTCCGGGCCAAGGCCCGGGCCCTCCCCAGCCTGGTCGGGCAGGACCTGGTGAAGGAGGTGACCTGCCAGGCCGCCTACGCCTGGAGGGAGGCGATCTGGGAGCTGGGCAGGGGATACCTCGCCCCGCCGGCCGCCCGGCACCGGGTGGTCGCGTACGACTGCGGGATCAAGCGGAACATCCTCCGCCAGCTCGCCGCCGTCGGGTGCGAGGTCACCGTGGTCCCCGCCTTCACCCCCGCCGCCGAGGTCCTGGCCCTCGCGCCCGACGGCGTCCTCCTCAGCAACGGCCCCGGGGACCCCGAGGCGGTCGGCTACCTCATCGAGGCGGTCCGCCAGCTCCTCGGGCGGCTCCCCATCTTCGGGATCTGCCTCGGCCACCAGATCCTGGGGCTCGCCTTCGGGGGGCGGACCTACAAGCTCCCGTTCGGTCACCACGGGGCGAACCACCCGGTCCGGGACCTGGCCACGGGACGGGTGGAGATCACCACCCAGAACCACGGCTTCGCGGTGGAGTCGGACTCGCTCGAGCGGCTGGGCCTCGATCTGACCCACGTCAACCTCAACGACGGGACCTGTGAGGGGATGCGCCACCGGGAGCTGCCGGTCTTCTCGGTCCAGTACCACCCCGAGGCCTCCCCCGGCCCGCACGACTCGCACTATCTCTTCCCGCGGTTCGTCCAGCTCATGGACGCCGCGAAAGGCAGGTGAGCCGATGCCCCGTTACTTCATCTCGTACCGGAAGACCGAGGGGCTCGGGCAGAAGCCCGAGTGGGGGAGCTTCACCACCGAGTCGGACCTGGCCCTGGAGGCCCACGCCATCCGCGAGCGGGTGGAGCGGCGCCTCCAGGTCCTGGGCGAGCAGCTCGTCGGGGGCGGCGAGGTCTTCTGGCTCGGCCAGGGCCCGCTCGACGAGTTCTTCGTCCGGCGGGAGGAGGCCTCCCCGGAGGTCACCGTCGTCTACGGCCTCATCCAGGAGCGCTGACGGCGTCCCATGCCTAAGCGCACGGACTTACGCAAGATCCTCATCATCGGCTCAGGGCCCATTGTGATCGGGCAGGCGTGCGAGTTCGACTACTCGGGGACCCGGGCGTACACGGCCGGCAAATGACCCTGGAACAGCAGATCGAGTGCATCGTCAGGCAGATCGTTGAGGGGTACCGACCTCTGAAGGTTATCCTCTTCGGCTCGCACGCCTACGGCGAACCCACAGAGGACAGCGACCTTGATCTTTTGATCGTGAAGGAGACGTCCGAGCGGTTCATCGACCGGTGGGTTGCGGTCCAGGAGTTGATCGCGGATCCCGAACGGCGGATCCCCGTGGAGTCGATCGTGGTGACTCCTGGCGAGCTGCAGCGGCATCTGACCCGCGGGGATCAGTTTTTCCAGGAGATCGTCGCCCGCGGGAAGCTCCTCTATGCCGCGTGAGGAATCCCGCTATCCCGGGGATTGGCTGAGGAGGAGGTGATCACCTCGTGATCAGAGACGGCCACGACTTCCTGGAATGGCTCCACCGGATCAGGGAGGAGCACGCGCGCGAGCGTGAAAAGATGACGGACAAGGAGGTGATCGCGCAGATTCAAGCGGAGGCCAAGGGACTGCTGGACGAGGCAGGGTACACGCTCAAGCCCGCCCCGGATGGTCCGGGCAATCGGATCGTCAAGCGGGGGGAGGCCTGAGTGCCTAAACGGACGGATCTGCGGAAGATCCTGATCATCGGCTCCGGGCCGATCGTGATCGGGCAGGCGTGCGAGTTCGACTACTCGGGGACCCAGGCGTGCAAGGCCCTCCGCGAGGAGGGTTACCAGGTCGTCCTGGTGAACTCGAACCCCGCCACGATCATGACCGACCCCGAGATGGCCGACCGGACCTACCTCGAGCCGCTGACCCCTGACATGGTCACGAAGGTCATCGCCCGCGAGCGCCCCGAGGCCCTGCTCCCCACGCTCGGCGGCCAGACCGGCCTGAACCTCGCCGTGGCCCTCGCCGAGGCGGGGGTCCTCGACCGCTACGGGGTCGAGCTGATCGGGGCCACCCTCGAGGCGATCCGGAAGGCCGAGGACCGCGAGCGCTTCAAGACGGCGATGGAGCGGATCGGCCTCGCCCTCCCCCGCTCCGGCTACGTCAGCTCGATCGAGGAGGCGCGCGAGATCGTCCAGCGCCTGGGCTACCCGGTCATCATCCGCCCCTCCTTCACCCTCGGCGGCACCGGCGGGTCCATCGCCTACAACCCCGAGGAGCTGGACGAGTGCGTCCGCTGGGGGCTCCAGCAGAGCCCGGTGGGGCGGGTCCTGGTGGAGGAGTCGGTCATCGGCTGGAAGGAGTTCGAGCTGGAGGTGATGCGGGACCTGGCCGACAACGTGGTGGTCGTCTGCTCCATCGAGAACTTCGATCCGATGGGGATCCACACCGGCGACTCGGTCACCGTGGCCCCGGCCCAGACCCTCACCGACAAGGAGTACCAGCTCATGCGCGACGCCGCGGCCGCGATCATCCGCGAGATCGGCGTCGAGACCGGCGGCTCCAACAGCCAGTTCGCGGTGAACCCGCGCGACGGCCGCCTGGTCGTCATCGAGATGAACCCGCGGGTCAGCCGCTCCTCGGCCCTGGCCTCCAAGGCCACCGGCTTCCCCATCGCCAAGATCGCGGCGAAGCTCGCGGTCGGCTACACCATGGACGAGCTCCGGAACGACATCACCCGCGAGACCCCGGCCTCCTTCGAGCCGACCATCGACTACGTGGTCGTCAAGGTGCCGCGCTGGGCCTTCGAGAAGTTCCCCGAGGCCGACCCGCGCCTGGGCACCCAGATGAAGTCGGTCGGCGAGGTGATGGCCATCGGGCGGACCTTCAAGGAGGCGCTCCAGAAGGCCCTCCGCTCGCTCGAGCAGGAGTGGTGGGGGCTCGCCCTGGACCCACCGGTCGCCGACCTGGAGGCGATCCGCGACCGGCTCCGGGTCCCCACCGCCGAGCGGCTGCCGTGGCTTGCCGAGGCCCTCCGCCGCGGCCTCGCCCTCGAGGAGATCCACGCCCTGACCCGGATCGACCCCTGGTTCCTCGGCCAGATCGCCGAGCTGGTCGCCTTCGAGGAGGCCTTCCGCGCCCAGCCCGACCTCTCGGCCGCGACCCTCCGCCGCGCCAAGCGGCTGGGGTTCGCCGACCACGAGCTGGCCCGGCTGGCCGGCCGGACCGAGGCGGAGATCCGCGCGGCCCGGCTTGCCCACGGGATCCGGGCGACCTACAAGATGGTGGACACCTGCGCCGCCGAGTTCGAGGCCTACACCCCCTACCTCTACGGGACCTACGAGGAGGAGGACGAGGCGTCCCCGACCGAGCGCCCCAAGGTCGTCATCCTCGGCTCGGGGCCGAACCGGATCGGCCAGGGGATCGAGTTCGACTACGCCTGCGTCCACGCCGCCTTCGCCCTCCGGGAGCTCGGGGTCGAGGCGATCATGGTCAACTGCAACCCCGAGACCGTCTCCACCGACTACGACACCTCGGACCGCCTCTACTTCGAGCCGCTCACCCTGGAGGACGTGCTGAACATCGTGGAGAAGGAGCGGCCCCTCGGGGTCATCGTCCAGTTCGGGGGGCAGACCCCCCTCAAGCTCGCGGTCCCCCTCGAGCGCGCCGGGGTCCGGATCCTCGGGACCCCGCCCGACGCCATCGACCGGGCCGAGGACCGCCCGCTCCCTCGACGAGGCCGCCGGGGTCGCCGCCCGGATCGGCTACCCGATCCTCGTCCGCCCCTCCTACGTCCTGGGCGGCCGGGCGATGGAGATCATCTACGAGGAGGAGCGGCTCCGGGGCTGGATGGCCGAGGCGGCGCGGGTCTCGCCCGAGCACCCGGTCCTCATCGACAAGTTCCTCGAGAATGCCATCGAGATCGACGTGGATGCGCTCGCGGACGGGGAGGACGTGGTCATCGGCGGGGTCATGGAGCACATCGAGAAGGCGGGGATCCACTCGGGCGATTCCGCCTGCGCCCTGCCCCCCTACTCCCTCACCGACGAGCAGGTGGTCGAGCTGAAGGCGGCCACGGTCGCCCTGGCGCGGGAGCTCGGCGTCGTCGGGCTCCTCAACGTCCAGTTCGCCATCCGGAACGAGACCGTCTACGTCCTCGAGGTCAACCCCCGGGCCTCCCGGACGGTCCCGTTCGTCTCCAAGGCGATCGGGCTGCCGCTGGCCAAGCTCGCCACCCAGGTGATGCTCGGCCGGCGCCTGGCCGGCCTCGTCCCCGGCCCCCTGGCGGAGCCGGGCCACATCGCGGTGAAGGAGGCCGTCTTCCCCTTCGCCAAGTTCCCGGGGGTGGACGCGGTGCTCGGGCCGGAGATGAAGTCCACGGGCGAGGTCATGGGGATCGACCGCGACTTCCGGCGGGCCTACGTGAAGTCCCAGCTCGCCGCCGGCTCGCCCCTCCCGACCCGGGGCAAGGTCTTCCTCTCGGTGAGGAACCGGGACAAGCGGTCCGTGGTCACCCTCGCCCGCCGCCTCGCCGCGCTCGGGTTCGACCTCGTCGCCACCCAGGGGACCGCCAAGGTCCTGGCCCTCCACGGGATGCGGGTCGAGGTCATCCACAAGGTGGCCGAGGGGTGGCGGCCGAACATCGTGGACCTCATGAAGCGGGGGGAGATCGTCCTGGTGATCAACACCCCCGAGGACGGGCGCGCCCGGAAGGACTCCTACCTCATCCGGCGGACCGCCGTGATGGACAACATCCCCTACTACACGACGATGGATGGGGCCGAGGCCGCGCTGGGCGGGATCGAGGCCCTGATCCAGGACACCCTCGACGTCGAGCCCCTGCAGGCCTACCATGCCGCCCGCTGAGGCGCGCGACCGGCTCATCGTGGCCCTGGACGTGGATTCGCTCGCCCGGGCCGAGGAGTTGGTGACCGCCCTCGCGCCGCTGGTGACGACCTTCAAGGTGGGGGGGCCGCTCTTCACCGCGGCCGGGCCCGCGGCGGTCGAGCTGGTCCGAAAGCGCGGGGGGAAGGTCTTCCTCGACCTCAAGTACCACGACATCCCCGCCGCGGTGGCGGGCGCGGTGCGGGGGGCCGCGCGCCTCGGGGTGGCGATGCTCACCGTCCATGCCTCGGGGGGCTCGGCGATGCTCCGCGCCGCGGCGGAGGCCGCCGGCGAGAGCCGGGCCGAGGGGCGGCCGCTGGTCCTGGCCGTGACGCTCCTGACCAGCCTGGACCGGCGGGCCCTGCATCGCGAGCTCCGGATCCCCGCCACCGAGGAGGCCCAGGTCCTCCACCTGGCCCAACTCGCGCGCGAGGCCGGCTGTGACGGGTGCGTGGCCTCTCCCCGCGAGCTCCAGCCGCTCCGTCGGCTCCTGGGCCGCGACTGGGTCGTCGTGACCCCGGGGATCCGACCGGAGGCGGTGGCCGGGGACGATCAGGCCCGCGTGGCCTCGCCCGAGGCCGCCATCGCCGCCGGGGCCGATTACCTGGTGGTTGGGCGGCCGATCACCGCGGCCCCGGACCCGGCGAAGGCCGCCGCCGGGATCCTGGAGGCGATCCGGTGAGGGACGAGCGGGCGCTCCTCGAGCTCTTCGAGGGCACGGGGGCCCTCCTCCGCGGTCACTTCCGCCTCACCTCGGGGCTCCACTCCGAGGTCTACCTCCAGTGCGCCCTCGTCCTCCAGCACCCGAGCTACGCGGGGGAGCTGGGGGCCCAGCTCGCCGACGCCTTCCGGGGGGCGGGGGCGGAGGCGGTGGTCGCCCCGGCGATCGGCGGGATCCTGGTCGCCCACGAGGTGGCCCGCGCTCTCGGCGTCCGCGGCCTCTTCACCGAGCGGGAGGACGGCCGGATGCGCCTGCGCCGGGGGTTCAGCCTCCGGGGCGGCGAGCGGGTCCTGGTCGTCGAGGACGTGATCACCACGGGCGGCTCGACCCGCGAGGTGATCCGGGCCGTGGAGGAGGCGGGGGCGAAGGTCGTCGGGGTGGGGGCCCTGGTGGATCGGAGCGGGGGGAAGGCCGAGTTCTCCGTCCCACGGACGGCCCTCCTCTCCCTGGCCCTCCCCAACTACCCGCCGGAGAGCTGCCCCCTGTGCGCGAGAGGGCTCCCCGCGGTCAAGCTGGGGAGCCGCCCGGCGACGGAGGGGTGAGCCGCTGAGCCGCGAGCAAGGGGTCAAGGCCGACGGGATCCCCTTCAACCACGCCAGCGAGCGGGAGTTCGCCGAGCTGCTCAGCTACTACGGGGTGGCCTGGCAGTACGAGCCCCAGACCTTCCCGCTGGAGTGGGACGAGGCCGGCCGGGTCACCGAGGCCTTCACTCCCGACTTCTACCTCCCCGAGGAGGACCTCTACATCGAGCTGACGACGAAGCAGCAGCGGCTCATCACCGAGAAGCACCGGAAGATCCGGAAGCTCCAGGCCCTCCACCCGGACGTCCGGATCAAGCTCCTCCGGCGCCAGGACTACCTGGCCCTGGCCCGGCGGTTCGGCTGGCGGCCCCCGGAGCCCTAGGGGGGATTATTCGTGAACGGCTTCCCGCGAGGCGGACGGGTCCTGTCACGCCGGGCAGCCCCACTCGGCTCGCCACCCCCGCCCGGTGTTGGGGCGCCCCGCCCGGCGCGCCACCCGTCCGCCGTCCGCTGGCGGCGTTCACGAATAATCCCGGCTGGGATTCTGGCCGGATGACACCGAGGTGGCTCCGTGCTCTTGACCCTCGGCTCGCGGATGGACTGTTCCGTTTCGAGCGCCGGCTTCGCCGGCGCAACCTTGGGGGGAGGTTCGGAAGGGGGGCGTAAGCCCCCCTCCGAGGAGAAAGATGCTGGACGACCTGGCCGAGATCCTGCTGACCCCCGAGGAGATCGCGACCGAGGTCGAGCGGCTCGCCGCCCGCCTCGTCCGGGACTACGAGGGGCAGACGCCGCTCCTGGTCGGCGTCCTCAAGGGCTCCGCCGTCTTCCTGGCCGACCTGGTCCGCGCCCTTCCCCTCCCCGTCGCCGTGGACTTCATCTCCGTGGCCGGCTACGGGGCCGAGCGCTCGACCTCGGGCGTGGTCCGGATCCGGAAGGACCTGGACGAGAACATCGAGGGGCGGGATGTCCTCATCGTGGAGGGGATCATCGACACCGGGCTCACCCTCTCGTACCTCTTGCGGAACTTCAGGACCCGGCAGCCGCGCTCGCTCCGGGTCTGCGCCTTCCTCGACAAGCCCGCCCAGCGGATCATCGACCTCCAGGTGGACTACGTGGGGCGGCGGATTCCGGATCGCTTCGTGGTCGGCTACGGCCTCGACTACCGCGAGCGGTACCGGAACCTCCCCCTGATCGGCGTGCTGAAGGCGTCGGTCCTGGACCGCTGAGGGGACACGACGCTCAGCCGGGTCACCCCTCCGCCCCGTGCCGCTGCCGGGCCCTCCTGACGAAGACCATCTCCACGGCCGCCGCGTAGGGGGCGGGCGCCTTGATCGCGCGCGGGGACCAGACCCTCATCCCGTTCCAGTACGCCGCCTCGTCGATCTCGAGGCCCCAGTCGAAGATGGCCTTGTAGTAGCGGATGGCGCGGAGGACCGCGGCCCGCGGGAAGGCGTCCATGTACGGCCGGTGGAGCAGCTCGAGGATCTCCTCGTCGGAGGCCCGCCGGATCCACTGCTGGGCCCGATAGCAGGCGCTGACGTAGCCCTGCACCGCCTCGGGCGAGCGCTCGACGGTCTCCCGGAGGGCATAGCCGACCGTGACCGGGATCGGCCCCCCGAAGACCCGCGCCCAGGCCCGCCCGTCGAGGACGTCGTAGATCGTCGCCCCGAACCCCTCGCCCTCGGCCACCCAGACCCCCTCCGGCGCCGCCATGATCGCGTCGAAGCGCCCGGCCTTGAGCCCCTCGAGCATGGCCGTCGCGTCCCCGCCGGCGACCCACTCCACCGAGGCGTTGAGGGGCCGGCCGTCGGCCCCCGCGACCCGCTCGAGGAGGTAGTGGCCGTAGACCCACGTGGGGGCGCCGATGGCCGTCACCGCGACCACCGCCCGGCACCCCACCAGCGCTTGGTCCGCCAGGCGCTCGAGGGTCCGGACCCCCTGGTCGTGGAGCGCCTTCCGGACCACGAGGTTGGCGTAGGGGCAGCGGGTGTCCGTGGCGAAGAGCATCACGGTGTCGCGGCCCGCCTCCGAGAGCTTCAGGGGGTGGATCGAGTCCCCGAGGGCGAACGTGGTCTGCCCCGCCGCCAGGGCCCGGACGACCTCGGCGCCGCTCCCGGGCACGAAGAGCCGGTCCAGCGCCACCCCTTCGTCCTCGAAGAAGCGCTGCTCCTTCGCCACCAGGTGCTGGCCGTAGACGAAGGTCGAGACGCTGTGGGCCGCGGCGATGGGCCAGCGGGCCCAGGCCGGCCCCGGGCCCCGCGCCCCCGTCAGGGCGGCCATGAGCCCTGCCGTCCGGAGGAATGCTCGCCGGGTGACTCCGTTCCCCATGGTGTCTCTCGGCCCGTCGGCCCCGAGGCCCTCGGCCGAGGGCTGCGGGGACTATAAACGGCCGGCGGGAATCCTGTCAACGCCGGGCGCGCCGGGGCCCCCGCGCGTTGACAGCCGAGGGGAGATCGACTAGGATGAAGAGGGTTTTTTTGCCTCTCCCTCGAGCCAGGATGCCAGCGATCGCGAGCATGACCGGGTACGGTCGGGCGGAGGTGCGGGGGGAGAGGTTGGCCGTCACCGCCGAGGCCCGCTCCCTGAACCAC
>JACPHL010000116.1 GCA_016188625.1 Candidatus Rokuibacteriota bacterium
GGCCCCCTCGAGGGCCCCCAGGGTGGCCCGCCACTCCTCCTCGGAGCCCAGGATGCTCACGAAGACCTTGGCGGCGCGGAGGTCCCGCGAGACCTCGACCTCGGTGACGGTCACGAAGCCGAGGCGCGGGTCCTTCAGCTCCCGCTGGAGGGCCCCGGAGATCTCCTCCTTGATGACCTGGTTCACCCGCTCGAGACGCTTGCTTTGCATAGTGTTAGAGGACCTCGATGCTCACGTCGATGACCGAGGCGTCCGGGAGCCGCTCGAGGAAGTGGACCGCCTTGGCCACCACCTCGTTGGCGTGGCGGGCGTCGTTGGCGACGCAGGCCACGGCCAGGGTGGCCCGCTGCCAGGCATCCTGGTGGTCCACCTCGGCGATGGAGACGTTGAAGCGCTGCTTGACGCGCTCCTTCACCCCCTGGAGGATGTGGCGCTTGCCCTTCAGGGAGCCCACCTCGGGGAGGTGGAGCTCCACCAGCCCCACCGCCACCCGCGTCATCGACAGCCCTCCAGCGGACGCGGCGCCCGCCCTAGAGCGTGCGCGCGACCTCTTCGGTGGTGAACACCTCGAGGGCATCGCCGACCCTGAGGTCCGTGACCCCCTCGACGCCGATCCCGCACTCGAGCCCCTGGAGGACCTCGCGGACGTCGTCCTTGAAGCGCTTGAGGGAGACGAGCTGTCCCTCCCCGACCGGGGCCCCGTCGCGGAGGAGCCGCACCCGGGCGTTGCGGACCACCTTCCCCTCGGTCACGAAGCACCCGGCGATCGTCCCGACCTTGTGGATGGTGAACAGGGCGCGGACCTCGGCCTTCCCCAGCGGGACCTCCCGGATGATCGGGGCGAGCATCCCGGCCAGGGCCGCCTTGATGTCGTTGATGGCCTCGTAGATGACGTTGTAGGTCCGGACGTCCACGCCCTCGGTCTGGGCGTTCTGGACGGCCTTCGGCTCCGTGGGGACATTGAAGCCGAGCACGATGGCGTTGGAGGCCGAGGCCAGCATGATGTCGCTCTCCGTGACGGCGCCGACCGCCCCGTGCATGACCCTGACCTTGACCTCGTCCGTGGAGAGCCGCTCCAGGGCCTCCCGCAGGGCCTCCAGGGAGCCGTGGACGTCGCCCTTCAGGATCAGGCGGAGCTCCTTGACCTCGCCGGCCGCGATCTGCTTGTGGAGGTCCTCCAGGGTCACCCGGACCGTGGCGGTGGCCGTCCGCTTCTCCTGCTCCTGCCGGAGCAGGGCGATCTGGCGGGCCTTGCGCTCCTCGTCCACGGCCACCAGGGTGTCGCCGGCCGAGGGGACGCCCGAGAGCCCCAGGATCTCCACGGGGTCCGCGGGGCCGGCCTGCTTCACCCGCTGCCTGAGGTGGTTGAACATGGCCCGGACCCGGCCGTAGTACGGCCCCACCACCACCACGTCGCCCTCGCGCAGGGTCCCCTGCCGGATGAGGACGGTGGAGACCGCGCCGCGCCCCCGCTCGAGCTTGGCCTCGACGACGACGCCCCGAGCCGCCCGGTTGGGATTGGCCTTGAGCTCCATGATCTCGGCCTGGAGCGCGGTCATCTCCACCAGGGTCTCGATGCCGGTCCCCTTCTTGGCCGAGGTCTCCACGAAGATGGTCTGCCCGCCCCACTCCTCGGGGAGGAGGCCCAGGTTGGCCAGCTCCTGCTTCACCCGGTCCGGGTTGGCCTCGGGCTTGTCGATCTTGTTGACGGCCACCACGATGGGGACGTTGGCCGCCCGGGCGTGGTTGATCGCCTCCACGGTCTGGGGCATGACCCCGTCGTCGGCCGCGACCACCAGGATCACGATGTCCGTCACCTGGGCGCCGCGGGCGCGCATGGCGGTGAAGGCCTCGTGGCCGGGGGTGTCGAGGAAGGTCACCTTCCCGTGGGAGGTCTCCACCTGGTAGGCCACGATGTGCTGGGGGATCCCCCCGAACTCCTGCTCGGTGACGCGCGTCTTGCGGATGACGTCGAGGAGCGAGGTCTTGCCGTGGTCCACGTGCCCCATGACCGTCACCACCGGGGAGCGCAGGCGCAGCTGGGAGGGGTCCACCTCCTCCGCGACCAGCTCCTCCCCCTCCAGGGAGCGGACCTCGACGTCGAAGCCGAGCCTGGCCGCCACGGCCCTGGCCTTGTCGAGGTCGAGGAGCTGGTTGATCGAGGCGATCACGCCCATCCCCATCAGCTCCTTGATCACCTCGCTGGCCTTCCGGCGCATCTTCTCAGCCAGGTCGCCCACCGTCACCGACTCGGGGAGCCGGAGCAGCTCGCGCCGGGGCGGGGCGACGATCTCCTCCGCGATCGGGGCCTCGGGGGGAGGAGCGGCGACCGCGGGCGGGGTCTCGACCGCGACGACGGTCTCGGACGGCTCCGCGACGACCTCGACGACGGCGGGCGGCTCGGGCGGGGCGGCCACGGCCGCGGGCGCCTCGGCCGCCGGCTCCCGGGCCGGGAAGGGGATGACCTTCGCCGCCCGGCGCCTTGGCGCCGGCTTCGCCGCCTCGGCGGCCTCGCGCGGGGGCTCGGGCGCGGGAGGCGGCGCCTCCGGACCCGCCGGGGCCGGCTTCTTGGCGGTCGCCTTCCGCGCGGGGGCCTTCGGCTTGGGGGTGGCGACCTCGGCCTCGGGGGCCTTCGCCTTGGTCTTGGGCTCGGCCTTGGGCTCCGCCTTGGCCTTGGGCTCCGCCTTGGACGGCTTCGCGGGCCCGCCTCGCCTGGCCTTCTGCACCCGCTCGCGGACCTGGTGGGCGAGGGCGTCCTCGAGGGAGCTGGACGCGACCTTCCCCCTCACCCCGAGGGCCTCGAGGTGAGCGAGGATCTCCTTGCTGGTGAGCCCCAGCTCCTTGGCGAGCTCGTGGACGCGCATCTTCCCTGCCATATCACCTCTCCCTTCCGATCGATCTTCCCCCGCCGTCACCCCCGCCGGGATCGCCGGGCCGGGACCCCTCCTCCCGCTGGGCCGCGAAGAGGGCCAGGAGCCGCTCCCGGGTCCCGGGCCGGAGGCTCGCCGACGCCCGGAAGGCCCGGGCGAGCCGCCCCTTCTTCTCGGCCTCCCTGAGGCACCGCTCGTCCGGGCAGAGATACGCCCCCCGCCCGCCCCGGCGGCCCAGGAGGTCGGGCTCGACCCACCCCTCCGCCGTCCGGCACAACCGAATCAGCCCTGCCTTGTCCTGCACCTTTCGGCACCCCAGGCACGTCCGGAGGGGGCGGCGGACGGTCACGACCCCCCGGACGCCTCGGGTGGCGCCGGCGGCTCCCCGGGGGGGGCCGCGGGCTCGGCCGGCGGCTCGGGGGCGGGCGGCTGGTGCTCGGCGACCCACGCCTCGGCCGCCGCCAGGATCTTCTCGGCCTTCTTCTCGCCGATCCCGGGGACCTCCATCAGCTTCTCGAGCCCGGCGCGGATGATGCGGGCCGGCGAGAAGAGCCCGTGCTCGGCGAGGTTCTGGGCGAGCTGCGGGCCGACCCCGGCCAACTCGACCAGGGCCGCCATCCCCTGGGTCCGCTCCTCCTCGAGGCGCCGGCGCTCCGCCTCCAGCTCGGTCTCGCTCTTGATGTCGATCCTGAGGCCCGTGAGCTTGGCGGCCAGGCGGGCGTTCTGCCCCTTCTTGCCGATGGCGAGGGAGAGCTGGTTGTCCGGGACGACGATCAGCGCCGAGCGCTCCTCCCCCTCCCCCGCGATGGTCACCGAGGCCACCTTG
The DNA here is from genome assembly GCA_016188625.1 of Candidatus Rokuibacteriota bacterium. Taxonomy (GTDB): domain Bacteria; phylum Methylomirabilota; class Methylomirabilia; order Rokubacteriales; family JACPHL01; genus JACPHL01. The sequence continues at coordinate 3,697 of JACPHL010000116.1, forward strand.
GCGGGAGACAGGGCCCGGGCGACGAGGGTGGGGAGGTCGTCGGACCACTCGATGATGTCGATCTTCTCCCCCCGGAGCTCGCGGACGATGACCTGGATCCGGGTGCCCCGGAGCCCCACGCAGGCCCCGATGGGATCGACGTCGCGCTTCGTCGAGGCCACGGCCAGCTTGGCCCGCTCCCCGGGCTCCCGGGCCGCGCCCTTGACCTGGACGATCCCCTCGGCGATCTCGGGGATCTCGGTCTCGAAGAGCCGGATGAGGAAGCCGGGATGGGTGCGGGAGAGCGCCAGGAGGGGCCCCTTGGGCGTCCGCTTCACCTCGACCAGGTACGCCCGGACGCGGTCCCCGGGGCCGACGCGCTCCCCGGGGATCTGCTCCCGCTCGGGGAGCACGGCCTCGGTCTTCCCCATGTCCACGATGATGTTGCGCTTCTCCAGGCGATGGACGACCCCGCGCAGGAGCGTCCCCTCCCGGCCCTTGAACTCGGCGAAGATCCCCTCCCGCTCGGCCTCCCGGACCCGCTGGAGGATCACCTGCTTGGCCGTCTGGGCGGCGATGCGGCCGAACTCCTGGGGGGGGAGCTCCACCTCGACGAGCTCCTCGAGCTGGGCGGCGGGGTTCACGCGCCGGGCCTCGTCGAGGCTCATCTCCAGCTGGGGGTCCGTCACCCGCTTGACGACCTTCTTCTGGCAGAGGACCCGGATCGCCCCGGTCCCGCGGTCCAGGTGCATGCGGACGTTGTCGGCGGTCCCCATGGTCCGCTTGGAGGCCGAGAGGAGGGCGGACTCCAGGACCTCGAAGAGGACCTCCTTGTCGATCCCCTTCTCGCGGCCGATCTGCTCGATGACGTACAGGAGCTCACGGTTCATCGCTGTCTCGGGGTCCGCTCCGGCCCGGGGACCTCCTCCAGGCGCGCCTTGGCCAGGAGCGCCCGCGGCACCGCCCAGCGGCGCGCCCCTTCCTCCACGGTCAGGGCCTCCTCGGCCACCGCCGCGAGGCGCCCGGCGAACTCGCGGCGCCCCTCGATGGCCTCCACGGTCCAGAGCCGGACGCGCTTCCCGACCGCCCAGCGGAGCTCCCGCTCCTTCTTGAGCTCGCGGTCGAGCCCCGGGGACGAGACCTCCAGGTCGTAGCTCTCCGCGACGAGGTCGGAGACGTCGAGGAGGTCGCCGAGCTCCTCGCTGAGGCGCCGGCAGTCCTCGATCCCGACCCCGCCCGGCTTGTCGATGAAGACGCGGAGGAGCCCCCGGCGCCCCTGCCGGCGGAACTCCAGGTCCACCAGTTCGAGGCCGTAGCCCCGGAGGAGGAGGCCCGCCAGGGCCTCGATCTCCGCCACCAGCTCCTGCGGCGCTCCGATCCCCTTCGTCATCGTTCCGCTCGTCATCACGAACAAAAAAGTGGGCGTCGCCCACTAGCAGGCCAGCATAGCACCCTTCCCATACCCCCGCAAGGGGAGCCCGGGCCGGCTAGGAGCCCGTCCAAATAACGCTGCGCGCTCTGGACCTTCGGCTCGCGGATTGGGTGATCCGCTCCGAGCGCCGGCTCTGCCGGCGCAACTTTTCGGGGGGAGGTTTCGGAAGGGGGGCAGCGCCCCCCTCCGAGTTACCTAGCGAGCCGCTCGGCCAGCTCGCGGACCCGCTCGACCACCGCCGCCGCGGGGACTGGGATGTCCTGGCGCTCCCGGCGGGTCCGCACCTCGACCTTCCCTTCCCTGGCGAGCAGGGCCCCCACCGTCACCCGGATCGGGAGCCCCAGGAGGTCGGCGTCCTTGAACTTCACCCCCGGCCGCTCGTCCCGGTCGTCGAGGAGGGTCTCGAGGCCGGCGGCCTGGAGGTCGCGGCCCAGGGCCTCGGCCGTCTCCAGCATGGCGGCGTCCTTGACGTTGACCGGGAGGATGTGGACCTGGAGGGGGGCGATGGCCCAGGGCCAGATGATGCCGTCGGCGTCGTGGTGCTGCTCGATGGCGGCGGCCGCGATCCGGGCCGGACCGATCCCGTAGCTCCCCATCACGATCGGCCGCTCCCGGCCGTGCTCGTCCAGGTACACGGCCTTGAGCGGCACCGAGTACTTGGTCCCGAGCTTGAAGATGTTCCCGACCTCGATCACCCGCTCCACCACGATCGGCTTCCCGCACTGGGGGCACCCCTCGCCCGCCTGGGCGACGTGGAGGTCGGCGAAGGTCGTCACCGTGAAGTCCGTCCCGGGCCGGACGCCCCGGAGGTGGTAGCCCTCGCGGTTGGCCCCGGCGACGTACACCCCGTCCCGGAGCGCCTCGTCGGCGAGGATCGGCACGCGCGCCCCCATCGGCCCGACCGAGCCGACGGGCGCCCCGAGGGTCTCCCGGACCTCGTCGGGGTGGGCGGGCCGGACCTCGGCCTTGAGGAGCCGGGCGAGCTTCTTCTCGTGAAGCTGCTGGTCGCCCCGGACCAGGACCAGGACCGGGCCGTCCGGGGCCACGGAGAGCAGGGTCTTGATCGTCTGGGCCGGCTCGACCCCGAGGAAGCCCGCCAGCTCGGCGATGGTCCGGACCCCCGGCGTCGCCACCTCCTCGCGCGGCCCCGCCGCGGCCGGCGTCGGGGCGGGGACCGAGCGGGCCAGCTCGATGTTGGCCGCGTACCCGCAGGCCGGGCAGCGGGCGATCTCGTCCTCCCCCGCCGGGCTCGGGGCCATGAACTCGTGGGCCCCGGCCCCGCCCATCATCCCGGGGTCGGATTCGACGACGTAGAAGGTGAGGCCGCAGCGGCCGAAGATGCGGGCGTAGGCCTCCTTGTGGAGGTCGTAGGCCTTGCCGAGCCCGGCCTCGTCCACGTCGAGGGTGTAGGAGTCCTTCATCCAGAACTCCCGGGTCCGGAGCACGCCCGAGCGGGGGCGCGCCTCGTCGCGCTCCTTGGTCTGGATCTGGTACCAGATCTGCGGGAGCTCCCGGTAGGAGCGGATCTCTCTCGAGGCCAGCCAGGCGATGACCTCCTCGTGGGTCATCCCGAGGCACATGTCACGCTGGTTGCGATCCTTCAGCCGGAACATCTCCTCCTTGATGTCGTGCCAGCGGCCCGAGGTCTGCCAGATCTCGGCGGGGTGGAGGACCGGCATGGTCATCTCCTGGCCGCCGATGGCGTCGATCTCCTCGCGGAGGATCCGGTTGATCTTGTCGATCACCCGCTGGCCCATGGGGAGGTAGACGTAGATCCCGGCCGCGAGCTGGCGGACCAGCCCCGCCCGCACCATGAGCCGATGGCTGATGGCCTCGGCCTCGGCCGGGTCCTCGCGGAGGGTGGGGATGAAGGCGCGGCTCCAGCGCACGGGCGGCGACGACCCCTCCCCGGTCAGTCCGGGTCCTGGACGGCCTGGCGCGCCAGGGCCTCCTGGTCGGCGAGGAAGGCCTGAACCTCCTCCCAGAGCGCGTCCACGATCTCGGCCTCGGGGACCTTGCGGACCACCCGGCCCTGGCGGAAGATCAGGCCGATCCCCCGCCCGCCGGCGACCCCCACGTCGGCGCCGCGGGCCTCGCCGGGCCCGTTGACCTCGCATCCCATCACGGCGACGTGGACGGTTTTTCCGATCCCCTTCAGGCGCTCCTCGACGTCGCGGGCCAGCTTGACCAGGTCCACGTCCATCCGGCCGCAGCCGGGGCAGGAGACGAAGGTCAGCCCCTGCTGCCGGAGCCCGAGGGCCTTGAGAATCTCCAGGCCCACCCGGGAGGCGGGCGAGGCCCGGCTCGGAGGTGACGGAGATCACCCAGTTCCGCCTCCGGCCCCGCTGATCGCGATGGTGGAGGAACGCCGCGATCCCGAGGCGGAGCAGGATCTGGTGGACCTGCAGGGCGAGCGCCCACGAGGACGTGGAGTACGTCGCCCGCCCGTACCCCCGCACGCACCCCCGATAGCCGTCGCCCTCCCAGAGCGCCCGAATCAGCGCCCGCTGCTTCTCGTGGGGGAGTCGCACCATCCAGCCGGGAAGATGCTTGGTCGCGGCACCACGCCCGAACAGCCCCTCCAGCAGCGTTCCCAGGGCGAGCGAGTGGGTGACGACCGCCGCCGTATGCCGTCTGCGCTGGAAGCCGGGCCTGACCCCGAGATCCGTGAGGATGACGCGCAATTTCTCGACATAGGCGTCTTCCCGCTCGTGGAAGTAGAAGAACTGCTGGTACGGCTTTCCGCCTTTCCCGGACAGCGTCCCCTCCGCGAGGTAGTACCCGCACAGGGTGAGGAAGGCCTCGTCCACCGGGATCAGGCCGAACCCCTCGGCGGTCAAGGTCGCCCGGTCTTCTTTCTCCTGGAGGACCGGAGAGGCGAGCACCCAGCCCGCCTGAAGCTCTCCGGCCCTCACCCACCGCGGCTCGATTCCCTCTTTCAGCGCGCTCAGGATGTGCGGCCACCGGTCCCTGCCGCCCTTCCGCCTGGTCGGACGGGGGAAGGCCCAGACCGGATGGGTGGGGGTGAGCCGGAACGGGGGGAAGCCGGTGGGGTGGATCTCGACCACGTCGCCCCGGTAGTGGTGGCGGGTGGTCCAGAGCACCTTCTGGTACGCGCCCTCGTGGGTGAGAATCTCCGCGTCCTCCTCCACGGCCTCGATGGGCCTCGGCCCCTCCCGCGTCACGACCTGCTCGCCCGGAGGCAGGCACCCCATCACGGCGACGTGGACGGTCTTGCCGATCCCCTTCAGGCGCTCCTCGACGTCGCGGGCCAGCTTGACCAGGTCCACGTCCATCCGGCCGCAGCCGGGGCAGGAGACGAAGGTCAGCCCCTGCTGCCGGAGCCCGAGGGCCTTGAGAATCTCCAGGCCCACCCGGGGCCCACCCGGACCTCCTCCACCGGGTCCGCGGAGAGGGAGACCCGGATGGTGTCCCCGATCCCCTCCGAGAGGAGCGTCCCGATCCCCACCGCCGACTTGACCGTGCCCGCCGTGGGGGTCCCGGCCTCGGTGACCCCGAGGTGGAAGGGGTAGTCCACCTGGTCGGCGAGCATCCGGTAGGCCTCGATCATCATCGCCGGGTCGGAAGCCTTGAGGGAGATCTTCATCTCGGGGTAGCCGCACTCCTCGAGGATCCGAATGTGGCGGAGGGCGGAGTCCACCATCCCCCGGGCGGTGGGCCCGCCGTCCCGCGCCAGGAGGTCCTTCTCCAGGGAGCCGGCGTTGACCCCGATCCGGATCGGGATCCGTCGCTCCTGGGCGCGCCTGACCACCTCCATGACGAACGGCTTGCCGCCGATGTTCCCCGGGTTGAGCCGGAGGCCGTCCACCCCCTGGTCCAGGGCCAGGAGGGCGAGCTTGTAGTTGAAGTGGATGTCGGCGACGAGCGGGATCCGGATCTGCTTCTTGATGGCGGCGAGCCGCTCCGCCGCCTCGCGGACCGGGACCGCCACCCGCACGATCTCGCAGCCCGCGGCCTCGAGGGCCCAGATCTGGTCCACCGTGGCCTCGACGTCGCGGGTGTCGGTCTTGGTCATGGACTGCACGGTGACCGGGGCGTCGCCCCCGATCTTGACGGGACCCACCTGGAGCTGCCGCGTCCGGCGTCGCGAGATCATCGGGCCTCCCCTCACTCGAAGAACCGCACCAGGTCGTTCCAGAAGGCGAACCCCATGAGCAGGATCAGGAGGGCCAGCCCGACCTGGTGGGCCAGCTCGCGCTTCCGGAGCGAGAGCGGCTTGCCCATGACCACCTCGATGGCGAAGAAGAGGAGGTGCCCTCCGTCCAGGATCGGGACGGGGAGGAGGTTCAGGATGGCCAGGTTCACGCTGATCAGGGCCACGAAGAAGGCGTAGTTGACGAGCCCCTGCTGGGCCTGCTGGCCCGCCACCATCCCGATCTGGAGGGGCCCGCCGAGGTTGGAGGCCGGGATGGTGCCGGTGACGAGCTTCCAGAGGGCCTGGAGGGTCCGGTAGGTCACCTCCCAGGTCTGGCGGATCCCCTGCCCCACCGCCACCAGCAGGTTGACGCGGCGGTAGACGAGGGTCGTGGCCGGGGCGATCCCGATCCGCCCCTGCTGGATCTCCTCGCCGAGGGGGGTCCGGTCCCGCACCAGCTCGGGGATGACCTCGACATCGAGCTGCGCCCCGGCCCGCTCCAGGGTCAGCCGCACCGTCCGGCCGGGGCGCCGGTGGATCGTCTCGGCGAGCTCGTCCCAGGTCCCGATCGGGCGCCCGTCGAGGGCGACCACCCGGTCCCCGCCCTGGAGCCCCGCCCGGGCGGCGGGCGAGCCCGGCAGGACCTCCCCGATCCTCGGGGGAAGGTACGGGGTGATCCCCAGATCCCAGACCTCGGTGGGCTCCCCGAAGACCGTCCGGCCCTCGGCGAGCCGGGGCGTGACGGTCACCTCCCGGGGGGCGTCGTCGCGGGCGACGCTCAGCACGAGCGAACGGCCCTGGGAGCGCTGGACGCGCGCCAGGAGCTCCTCCCACGCGGTGACGGGCTGGCCGTCCACGCGGACCACCCGGTCGCCGGTCTCGAGCCCCGCCGCGGCGGCGGGCGAGCCGGGCTGGACCCGCCCCACGGTGGCCGGCAGGATCGGGCGCCCCGCCGTCATGAAGATCAGGGCGAAGATGGCCGCGGCGAGGAAGAAGTTCATCCCGGGGCCGGCGAGGACGATGAGGGTACGGGCCCAGAGCGGCTTGAGGGAGAACCACTTGCTCCGGTCCGCGCGAAGGGCGTCCGCCGCCTCGACGGTCGGATGGACCAGCTCCTCCCCCTGCGCCTCCTCCCCGACCATCTTGACGTAGCCGCCCAGGGGGACGGCCGAGACGCAGTACTCCGTCTCCCGGTGGCGCACGCTCAGGAGCCGGGGGCCGAAGCCGAGGGAGAACCGCTCCACGCCGACCCCCACGCCCTTGGCGACCAGGAAATGCCCCAGCTCGTGGATGAAGATCAGGATCCCCAGGGCGATGACGGCGCTCGCCACGTAGGAGGCCACGCCGCCCTGGCTGAAGAAGCGCGCGAGCAGGCCGCCGTCGGCGCTCGCCGTGACCAAGCCGGCGACGGCCATCAACATCATCAGCACCATGCTGCTCCTTTCGGTCGGATCAGGACCGCGCCGCGACCGTCCCCAGGGCGACCTGGCTCCAGCGGCGCGTCTCCGCGTCGATCTCGGGGCACTCCTCGGGGCGCTCGACCGCGCGGGGGGGGTGGGCCTCGAGCGCCTCGGCGATCAGGCCGGGGATCCGGGTGAACCCGATCCGGCCGGCCAGGAACGCCTCCACCGCCACCTCGTTGGCCGCGTTCAGGACCACGGGGGCCGAGCCCCCGGCCTCGGCCGCCTGCCGCGCCAGCGCCAGGCACGGGAACTTCTCGGCGTCGGGGGGGAGGAAGGTGAGGGTCCCCACCCGGGTGAGGTCCAGGATCGGGGCCTCGGAGGCGACCCGGTCCGGATAGGTCAGGGCGTAGAGGATCGGGATCCCCATGTCCGGCACCCCGAGCTGGGCCAGGACCGAGCCGTCCACGAACTCCACCATCGAGTGCACGATCGACTGCGGGTGGATGACGACCTCGATCCGGGAGAGCGGCAGCCCGAAGAGCCAGAAGGCCTCGATGATCTCCAGCCCCTTGTTCATGAGCGTCGCCGAGTCCACCGTGATCTTGGCCCCCATCCGCCAGGTGGGGTGCCGGAGGGCCTCGGCGGGCGTCACCCGCTCCAGCTCCTCGCGCGGGCGGCTCGCGAACGGGCCGCCGGAGGCGGTGAGGAGGATCCGCCGCACCTCCTCGCGCTTCCCCCCCGCCAGGCACTGGAAGACGGCGCTGTGCTCGGAGTCCACCGGGAACAGCTCCACCCCGGCGGCCCGGGCCGCCGAGGTCATGAGCGCCCCGGCCATGACCAGGGCCTCCTTGTTCGCCAGGGCGACGCGCCGGCCGGCGCGGATGGCCGCCATGGTCGGGAGGAGCCCGACCCCGCCCACCAGCGCCGAGAGCACGAGGGCGGCGTCGGTCTCCGCGGCCACCGCCGTGATCCCGTCGAGCCCGCCGAAGAGCTCGGGCCTCGGGGGCGGCAGCTCGCGCGCCAACCGGTCCACCGCCCCGGGATCGAGGAGGGCGACCGCCTGGGGGCGGTGCCGGCGGACCTGCTCGCGGAGCAGTTCGAGGTTCGACCCCCGCGCCGCCAGCCCGGCGACCGCCAGGCGCTCCGGGAACTGGGCCACCAGCTCGAGGGCGCGCCGGCCGATCGTCCCCGTGGATCCCAGGATCGTGATCCGCTTCACGCCTCACCCCGTCACGACGAACTGAGCATAATAGTACAGGGCCGGGACGTTGAAGAGCAAGCTGTCCAATCGGTCCAGGAGGCCGCCGTGGCCGGGGATGAGCGAGCCGGCGTCCTTGGCGCGGGCGGTCCGCTTGAGGGCCGACTCCGTCAGGTCCCCCACCTGCCCGACGACCCCCAGGATCGCGCCGACCGCCGCCGCGTGCCCGGGCCCGAGGGCCGGGGCGAACCAGAGGGCCCCCGCCGGGGCGGCCACGGCCGAGACCAGGAGTTGGGCCACCGCCCCCTCCACGGTCTTGCCGGGGCTGAGCGTCGGGCTGAGCTTCCGCCGGCCGAGCACCCGCCCGACGAAGAAGGCCGCGGTCTCCCCCGACCAGGTCACCCACACCAGGAGGAAGATGAGGCCGATCCCGCCGGGGAGGTCGCGGAGCCAGAGGGCGTGCCCGAGGAGCCAGCCGACATAGAGGACCCCGAGGAGGGTGGAGGCCGCGCCGCCCCACCCGGGGCCCGGATTCCCGGCCTCGGCCAGCCCCAGGACCAGGAGCCCTGCCACCGCGAGGGAGAGCGCCAGGGGGAGGAGCCAGGGCCACTCGACCCCGAACCCCAGGAGGACCAGCCCGCCCAGGGCGAGCCCGGGACCCGGGTAGGTCGCGAGCCCTCCCTGGGCGAGCATCCGGTAGAGCTCCCACTGCGCGATCAGCCCCACGGCCAGGACGAAGGCGACGAAGAGCCAGCGGGGGCCGTAGGCCACCAGGAGGACGAAGAGGGGGAGGAAGACGATCGCGCTGGCGAGCCGCGGGAGCAGCACGAGACGCCTCGGCGCTCGCCTGCCTAGACCCCGCCGAAGCGTCGGGAGCGCTGCTGGAAGTCGGCGATGGCCTGGTAGAGGTCCCGGGGGGAGAAATCGGGCCAGAGGGTGGGGGTCACCCAGAGCTCCGTGTAGGCGATCTGCCAGAGGAGGAAGTTGGAGATCCGCATCTCGCCGCTCGTCCGGATCAGGAGGTCGGGATCGGGCACGCCCCGAGTGTCGAGGTGCTCGGCGAGGCGGGCCTCGTCGATCGCCTCCGGGGCGAGCTCCCCGGCCGCCACCCGGCGGGCGAGGGCCCGGATCGCCTCGACCAGCTCCCGGCGCGCCCCGTAGTTGAGGGCGATGACGAGGGTGAGCCCGCTGTTGGCTCGGGTGGCCTCCAGGGCGCGCTCCACCCCACGCCGGACGCTCGGCGCGAGGGCCTCGAGCCGCCCGATGACCCGGAGCCGGACGTTGGACTCGATCAGCTCGGGGAGCTCCCGGTCGATGGAGCTCTCGAGGAGCCCCATGAGGAACTCCACCTCGCCGGCGGGCCGGCTCCAGTTCTCGGACGAGAAGGCGTAGAGGGTCAGGTAGCCCAGGCCGAGGCGCCCGGCGGCCCGGACGATCTCCCGCGCCGCCTTCACCCCTTCGCGATGGCCGGCGATCCGCGGCAGGCCGCGGCCCCGCGCCCACCGTCCGTTGCCGTCCATGATGATGGCGGCGTGGCGGGGGAGGGGGCAGGCCTTGATCGCCGCCAGGAGGGCCTCTTCGGTGAGCTCCGCGGTGGCCCGGCTCACGGATCCGACTCCGCCGCGGGCGGCCTCAAAATTCCAGGATCTCCTGCTCCTTCTTCTTGAGGAGCTCGTCCACCCGCTCGATGAAGCGGTCGGTCAGCTTCTGGAGCTCGGCCTCCCCGCGCTTGGCCTCGTCCTCGGAGAGCTTCTTCTCCTTCTCCTGGGCCCGGAGCCGCTCCTTGGCCTCCCGGCGGACGTTGCGCACCGCGACCCGGGTCTCCTCGGCCAGCTTCCCCACCAGCCTGGCCAGCTGCCTCCGGCGCTCCTCGGTGAGGGGCGGGATGTTGAGACGGATCACCTTGCCGTCGTTGACCGGGGTGAGGCCGAGGTCGGATTTCTGGATCGCCTTCTCGATCTTGGACAGGAGGCTCGCGTCCCAGGGCTGGACTAGGAGGGTCCTGGGGTCCGGCACCGCCAGCGTGGCCACCTGGTGGACGGGCGTGGGGGTGTTGTAGTACTCGACCTTGATCCCCTCCAGGAGGGCCGTGGTGGCCCGTCCGGTCCTGACCCCGGCGAACTCCCGGGTCAGGGTCTCGATGGCCTTCTGCATCTTCGCTTCGGTGTCCTTGAAGTCCGCTGGCATGGCCGCCACCTCTCAGGCCGGCCGTCCCCCTGCCACGGTCGAGCCGACGGACTCCCCGAGGACGATCCGCCGGATGTTCCCCCGCACCCAGAGGTTGAACACCACGATGGGGAGCTTGTTGTCCATGCAGAGGGAGATGGCCGTCGTGTCCATCACCTTGAGGCCCCGGTTCAGCACCTCGATGTAGCTGAGATCGGTCAGGCGCTCGGCATGGGCGTCCACCAGGGGATCGGCGGAGTAGATCCCGTCCACCTTGGTCGCCTTGAGGATGACCTCGGCGCTGATCTCCACCGCGCGCAGGGCCGCCGCGGTGTCCGTGGTGAAGAAGGGGTTGCCCGTCCCCGCGGCGAAGATGACCACCCGCCCCTTCTCCAGGTGGCGCATGGCCCGGCGGCGGATGTACGGCTCGGCCACCGCCGGCATCTCGATGGCCGACTGGAGCCGGGTCACCAGCCCCGCGCGCTCCAGGGCGTTCTGGAGGGCCAGGCCGTTGATAACCGTGGCCAGCATCCCCATGTAGTCGGCCGAGGCTCGGTCGATCCCCGTCTCCTCCGCCCCCAGGCCCCGGAAGATGTTGCCGCCCCCGATGACGATGGCCACCTGGACGCCGAGCGCCTGCACGGCGCCGACCTCTTCGGCCATCCAGGGGAGGACCTCGGGATCGATCCCGTACCCCTGCTCCCCGGCCAGGGCCTCGCCCGAGAGCTTGAGGAGGATCCGCTTGTACTTCGGCTCCACGCCCCTCACTCCCCGACCTGGAACCGGATGAAGCGCCGCACCGCGATCCGCTCGCCGGTCTGGGCGCCGACCCCGGCCACCAGGTCCCGGACCTTCGTCTTCCCGGTGCTGTCCCGGATGAAGGCCTGTTCCAGGAGGCACGCCTCCTCGTAGGGCTGGCGGCCGCCACCTGCATGGCGAGGTCCTTCAGCAGGTCGCGGACCTGGTCGGTCCGGGCCACGAAGTCGCTCTCGCAGTTGACCTCGACGAGGACCCCGATCTTCCCGCCGGCGTGGATGTAGGCCCCCACGAGCCCCTCGCGCGCCTCGCGGTGGGCCCGCTTGGCCGCCGCCGCCAGCCCCTTCTTCCTGAGGTACTCCACGGCCTTCTCCAGGTCGCCGCGGGCGGCCTGGAGGGCCTCCTTGCAGTCCATCATGCCGGCCCCGGTCTTCTCCCGGAGCTCGCGCACCAGCTCCACCGTGGATGCCATGTGGTCCGATCCTCCGCCCCTAGGGGCTCGCCTCCAACGATTTGACGGATTCCGCCAGCTCCTCGCCCTCCGGGACATCCTCGGCCTCGGGTGCCGGCTCCTCGGCGGCCACCTTCGCCTCCACGCCGCGCCCCTCGAGGACGGCGTCGGCCATCCTGGCCGTGATCAGGCGGATGGCCCGGATGGCGTCGTCGTTGCCCGGGATGGGGTAGGCGATCCCGCTCGGGTCGCAGTTGGTGTCCAGGATGGCGACGACGGGGATGGCCAGCTTCTGCGCCTCGGCCACCGCGATCTTCTCCTTGCGGGTGTCCACGACGTAGACGGCCGAGGGCAGCCGGTCCATCTCCTTGATCCCGGCCAGGGCCCGATCGAGCTTGATCCGCTCCCGCTCCAGGCCCAGGGCCTCCTTCTTGGGCAGGCGGTCGTACTCGCCGGTCTCCCGCATCTCCCCGAGCCGCCGGAGGCGGTCGATGGACTTGCGGATGGTCTGGAAGTTGGTGAGGGTCCCGCCCAGCCAGCGCTGGTTGACGTAGAACATCCCGCAGCGGGTCGCCTCCTCCGAGATCGCCCCCTGGGCCTGCTTCTTCGTCCCGACGAAGAGGACCGTCCCGCCGTTGGCGGCCAGGTCCCGGACGAAGAGGTGGGCCTCGCGGAACTTCTTCAGGGTCTTCTGCAGGTCGATGATGTAGATGCCGTTCCGCTCCCCGAAGATGAACTTGGCCATCTTGGGGTTCCACCGCTTGGTCTGGTGACCGAAGTGGACCCCCGCCTCGAGGAGCTCCTTCATCGTCACATGGGCCATCAGCTCGCCTCCTTCGGTTCGCCTCCGCCCCCCGGCCCTCCCGGGCACCGAATCTGGGGGGCGTGTGAGATGGATGGTCAGGTCCCCGTCGGGACCGTCACGAGTATCTCGTATTTATCTTGACATACTCTTCCGTGAGGTCGCACGTCCAGATTCGATCCCGGGCGTGCCCCAGCCCCAGGTCCACCTGGATCAGGACCTCCTTCTTCGCCAGCTCCGCCTTCATCCGCTCCCGGAGGGCGCCCTCCCGGAGCCTGCCGCCAGCGACCACCTGCTCGTCGCCGAACCAGAGGGCTACCCGGTCCTCCTCCACCGCCGCCCCGCTCGCCCCCAGGGCCGCGATCACCCGCCCCCAGTTCGGGTCCTCGCCCGCCAGGGCGGTCTTCACCAGGAGGGAGTTGGCGATGGCGCGGGCCGCGACCTCGGCGTCGCGCCGGCTCCGGGCCCCGCGCACCTGGACCTCGACGATCCGGGTCGCCCCCTCCCCGTCACGGACGAGCATGAGGGCCAGGCGCTGGGCGAGAGTCTCCAGGGCCTGCTGGAAGGCCCGGAAGCCCCTCCCGCCCCGCCGCACCGGCCGGTTCTCCGCCAGCCCGTTGGCCAGGGCGAAGACGGTGTCGCTGGTCGAGCGGTCGCCGTCCACGCTGATCCGGTTGAACGAGCCGGCCACCGCCCGGCGCAGGGCCGCCTGGAGGGCGTCCTGGGCGATCGCCAGGTCGGTGGCCAGGAAGCAGAGCATCGTCGCCATCCGCGGGTGCACCATCCCCGCGCCCTTGGCGATCCCGCCCAGCGTGATCGGCCGGCCGCCGATCTCGACCCGGAGGGCGGCCTCCTTGGGGTGGGGGTCGGTGGTCATGATCCCCTCGGCGGCGTGGCGGCTCCCCTGGGGCGAGAGGGCCTTGACCAGCTTGGGGAGGGCCGCCCGGATCTTCTCCATGGGCAGCGGCTGCCCGATGATCCCGGTGGAGGCCACCAGGACGCGCCCCACCGGGATGCGGAGGGCGGCGGCGACGAGCTGGGCCATCTCCAGGGCGTCCTCGACCCCCTGCTCGCCCGTCGCCACGTTGGCGTTGCCGCTCGAGGCGACGATGGCCTGGGCCGCGCCCCCCTTGAGGTGCTCTCGCGAGACCTTGATCGGCGCCCCCTGGATCCGGTTGGTGGTGAAGACGGCGGCCGCGGCCGCGGGGACCGAGGAGTAGACGAGCGCCAGATCCGGCTTCCCCCCGGCCTTGATCCCGCCGTGGATGCCGGCCGCGAGGATCCCCGGGACCGCGGTAACGCCCCCCTCCAGCCACTCGACCTCGGGCATCGCCGGCTCAGGGGTAGAAGGGCGGGGCCTCGAGCCCGGTGCGCTCGTCCCACCCGTACATGATGTTCAGGTTCTGGACGGCGTTGGCCGCGCCGCCCTTGCCGAGGTTGTCGATGGCCGCGAGGCAGATGGCCCGGTGGGTCCGCGCCTCCGCCACCACCGTCACGTCGCAGAAGTTGGAGCCCAGGACGGCCCGCGTGCTCGGGAGCTCCCCCTCCCCCAGGACCCGGACGAACGGCTCCCGCTCGTAGGCCTCGCGGTAGAGGGCGAGCATCTCGGCGGTCGTCGCGGCCCGCGCCAGCGGGACGTAGGCGGTGGTGAAGAGCCCCCGGTTCAGCGGGACCAGGTGCGGGGTGAAGGTGACGCGGACCTCCGCGCCGGCGACCTGCGTCAGCTCCTGCTCGATCTCCGGAGTGTGGCGGTGCCGGCCGACCCCGTAGGCCTGGAGGTTCTCGTTCGCCTCGGTGAAGAGGTACATCTCCTCCAGCCGCTTCCCCGCGCCGGTGACGCCGGACTTGGCGTCGATGACGAGCCCCTCGCCCGCGAGCCCGGCGACGAGCAGCGGGAGGACGGCCAGGATGGCCGAGGCCGGATAGCACCCCGGGTTGGCCACCAGCTGGGCCTGGGCGATCTCCTTCCGGTACCGCTCCGGGAGCCCGTAGACCGCCTCGGCGAGCCCGTCGGGGTCGGTGTGCGGGGTCCGGTACCAGGTCTCGAAGACCGCCGGGTCCCGGAGCCGGTAGTCCGCCGAAAGGTCCACCACCCGCCGCCCGTGGCGCCGGAGGACGGGGACGACGCGGTGGGCCTCGGCGTGGGGGAGGGCCAGGAAGACGCACTCCGCGACCGTGGCCAGGCGCTCGGGGTCGAGCGCCTCGAGCACCAGCGGGGCGTGGCCGCGAAGGCTCGGGACGAGCCGCTCGAGCGGCATACCGGCCGAGCGCTCGGAGGTCACCGCGGCCAGGCGGACCTCGGGGTGGCGGAGGAGGAGCCGGAGGAGCTCCCCCCCCATGTAGCCCGAGGCCCCGGCCACGGCCACCTGGATCACGTCCTAGGTCCCTCGGAGGGGGGCTCACGCCCCCCTTCCGAACCTCCCCCCAAGGTTGCGCGGGTCAAGCCCGCGCTCGGAGCGGACCACCCAATCCGCGAGCCGAGGATCGAGAGCGCACAGCATTACTCCCACGGTAGTCCCCTCCGCAGACAAAAAGGGGAAGGTCGCCCGGACCTTCCCCCGAAGACGGCGCCGGCCGTCACCGCTTGGAGAACTGGAAGCGCTTCCGCGCACCGGGCTGACCGTACTTCTTGCGCTCCTTCATCCGGGGATCGCGCGTGAGGAACCCCGCGCGCTTGAGCTGGGCCCGCAGCTTGTCGTCGTAGACGAGCAGGGCCCGGGCGATCCCGTGGCGCACCGCCCCCGCCTGGCCCGACAGCCCGCCCCCCCCCACGTTGACCAGGACGTCGAACTGGGCGGCCGTGCCGGTCAGCTCCAGCGGCTGGGCGATGAGGAGCCGATGGGTCTCGCGGGGAAAGTACTCCGCCACGGCGCGCTTGTTGACCTTCATCTCCCCCCGGCCGGGCCGGAGCCAGACCCGGGCCACGGAGGTCTTCCGTCGCCCGGTCCCGTAGTACTGGACCGTTGTCGCCACGGCTATGCCTTCCTCCTCCCCACCTCGAGGGGCTCGGGGCGCTGGGACTGGTGGGGGTGCTCCGGCCCCCGGTACACCTTGAGCTTCCGGAACATGGCCCGCCCGAGCTTGGTCTTGGGGAGCATCCCCGAGACCGCCCACTCGATGACCCGCTCGGGGCGGGTCCGGAGCAGCTTCCCCGCGGTCACTTCCCTGAGCCCCCCGATGTACCCTGAGTGGGAGCGGTAGACCTTGTCCGTGAGCTTCCGCCCCGTGAGGTGGACCTTCTCGGCGTTGACGACGATCACGTGATCCCCGACCGGGAGATGGGGCGAGTAGATCGGCTTGTGCTTCCCGCGCAGGATGGTGGCCACCCGCGAGGCCAGGCGCCCGAGCACCTGGTCCTCGGCGTCCACCACGTACCACTTCTCGGGGCCCTCGGCCAGCCCCGGATGTAGCGTCGGCATGCTCCCGTTCCGTCCCTTCGGATCAAGTCGCAAAACCTAACCTTAGCTGAAATGGCGCGATGTGTCAAGGCCCAAGCCGTTGCCGGGGGGGCGCGGCGCGGCAGGGTCAGGCGGACGGCTTCCCCGGCCAGGGGCAGAGGGCCCGGACCGGGCAGCGCGGGCACTTGGGGGCGCGGGCGGTGCAGGTCCTGCGGCCGTGGGTGGTCAGGAGGTGGGTGAAGGCGGTCCACCGGGCCTGCGGGATCACCTCCGAGAGCTGCGCCTCGAGCCGGTCCGGGTCGTCGGAGGCGCCCAGGCCGAGGCGCTGGGAGACCCGGAAGACGTGGGTGTCCACGGCGATCGCCTGCTGGCCGTAGGCGTTGCTGAGGACCACGTTGGCGGTCTTCCGCCCCACCCCGGGGAGCTTCACGAGCTCTTCGAGCGTTCGGGGGACCTGGCCCCCGTGACGCTCCTCGAGCGCCCGCGCCATCCCAAGGATGCTCCGGGTCTTGGCCTTGTAGAAGCCGGTGGAGCGGATCTCCCCCTCGAAGGTGGCCGGGGCGGCCCGGGCGTAGTCGCGGGCGGTCCGGTACTTCCGGAACAGGCTCTCGGTGACCTGGTTGACCCGCTCGTCGGTGCACTGGGCGGCCAGGATGGTGGCGACCAGGAGCTCCAGCGGGGTCGAGAAGTTGAGCGCGATCCCGGCGTCCGGGTAGGCCTTCTCCAGCTGGGTGATGATCCGCCTGGCCCGCGCCGTCTTCTGGGCCCGGGACTCGGTCATGGCGAGGGGCGGGCCTGGAGGAACCCGCCGAGACGTCGGAGCCCCTCCTCGATCCTTGGGAGGGCGTTGGCGTAGGAGACCCGGAGGTACCCCTCGGCGTTGGCCCCGAAGTCGATCCCCGGGGTGAGGGCGACGTGGGCGTGCTGGAGGATCTCGAAGGCGAAGTCGTAGGAGCGCTGGGTGAAGCGCCGGGCGTTGGCCAGGACGTAGAAGGCGCCGGTGGGCTCCGGTCCCACGCCGAGCCCGATGGCGCGGAGGCCTGCGACGGTGGCCCGGCGGCGCTCGTCGAAGATCCGCCGGAACCGCACCACCTCCTCGCCGGCCTCCCGCAGGGCCGCCACCCCCGCCCACTGGATGAAGTCGTTGGCGGAGATGAAGAAGTTCTGGTGGAGCTTCTGGAGCGTCCGGATGAAGGTCTTGGGGGCGATGAGGTAGCCCAGGCGCCAGCCGGTCATGGCGTAGGCCTTGGAGAAGCCGTTGAGGACGAAGGCCCGGTCGGTGAACTCGAGGATCGTGTGCTCCTTCCCCTCGTAGACGAGCCCGTGGTAGATCTCGTCGGAGACGATCCACGGCCCGCGGTCGGTCAGGTCGGCCAGCGCGGCCATGCGCTCGGCGCTGAGGAGGGTCCCGGTGGGGTTGGCGGGGGAGTTGATGAGGATGACCTTGGTCCCGGCGCCGAGCCGCTCGGCCACCGCCTCGGGCCGGAACTGGAAGGCGTCGTCCTCGAAGGCCGGCACGTAGACCGCCCGCCCCTCGGCGTAGCGGATGAAGTTCGGGTAGCAGGCGTAGTGGGGGTCCGAGAGGATCACCTCGTCGCCGGACCCCAGGAAGGCGGTGAAGAGCAGGAGCATCGCCGGGGAGGTCCCGGCGGTGACCAGGACCTGATCGGGCGAGACCGCCACCCCGTAAGTCTTCAGGTAGTGCTCCGCGATCGCCTCCCGGAGGGGGAGGATCCCCAGGCTGTGGGTGTACTTGGTCCGGCCGTCGCGGAGGGCCCTCTCGGCGGCCTCACGGATCACCGCCGGGGTCTCGAAGTCGGGCTCGCCGAACTCGAGGTGGATGACCTCGTGGCCCTGGCGCTCCAGCTCCTGGGCCCGCTCGAAGACCTCCACGGCCAGGAACGGCGTGATCTCCTCGGTGCGCTTGGCGCTCATCGGTCGATGGGTCCTCCGGCGTTCAGGAGCGGGAGAGGGGCGCCCGGCGGCGGCGGGCCACCCCGGAGCGGGAGGCGGCCCTGGCCACCTCCCGGGCGACCGCGGGGGCGACCTTCTTGTTGAAGACGCTGGGGATGATGTACTCCTCGTGCAGCTCGTCCTTCCCCACGGTCGCGGCGATGGCCTGGGCGGCGGCGAGCTTCATCTCCTCGGTGATGGAGCGGGCCCGGCTGTCCAGGACGCCCCGGAAGAGGCCGGGGAAGCAGAGGACGTTGTTGATCTGGTTCGGGTAGTCGGAGCGTCCGGTGGCCATCACGCGCACGTAGGGGTCGGCGTCCTCCGGCATGATCTCGGGGGTCGGGTTGGCCATGGCGAAGACGATGGGGTCCCGGTTCATCCGCTGGAGATCCTTCACCGTGAGGACCCCGGGGACCGAGACGCCGATGAAGACGTCGGCCCCCTCCACGGCGTCGGAGAGTCGTCCCCTGATCCCCTGCGGGTTGGTCTCGGCGGCGAGCCAGGCCTTCATGAAGTCCATCGCCTCGCGTCCGGGGTAGAGGATCCCGTGCTCGTCCACCCCGAGGATCTGCCCGACCCCGGCCGCCCGGAGGATCTTGATGATCGCGGTCCCCGCCGCGCCGGTCCCCGAGACCACCACCTTGATCCCGCCCGGCTCCTTCCGGAC
>JACPHL010000117.1 GCA_016188625.1 Candidatus Rokuibacteriota bacterium
GGGGCTCTCGCGCTGGATTTCAGCCATGTCAGACTCCGAAGCAGGGCCGGAATGTCATAACATCATAACAAGCCATCAAAAAACGTGTCAAGCCGTAACTTGCGGCCGGGACGGCAGCACGGGGTCTCGGGCGCCGCCCTCGGTCACCGGGACCGCCCCTAGAAGAGCCCCACCACGTTGCCGTGCTCATCGAGGTCGATCTTCCAGGCGTTGGGCTCGGACGGGAGCCCCGGCATGGTCCGCATCTCCCCCAGCAGCGGGTAGAGGAAGCCGGCCCCCATCGAGGCCCGGACCTCCCGGATGGGGACCCTGAACCCGCGGGGGCGCCCCTTGAGCGAGGGGTCGTGGGAGATCGAGAGGTGGGTCTTGGCCATGCAGATCGGCAGGTCGCCGTACCCCAGCTCCGTGTACTTGGCGATCTGCTGCTCCGCCGCCGGGAGGTAGGTGGCCCCGTCCGCGCCGTAGATCCGGGTGGCGATGATCTCGATCTTCTCCTTGATGGGGAGCTCCAGGGGGTACAGGAACCGGAACTGGTTCGGCTTCTCGGCGGCCTTCACCACCGCCCGGGCCAACTCCTCGGCCCCCGCCCCGCCCCGGGCCCAGACCTCGCTCCGGTAGGCCCCCTCGGCCCCGGCCGCCAGGGCCCGCTGGCGGATCAGCTCGATCTCCCGCTCGGTGTCGGTCCCGAAGGTGTTGATCGCCACCACCACCGGGACCCCGAAGAGGCGGGCATTCTCGATCTGCTTGTCGAGGTTTTCGCACCCCAGCTCCACCGCCTCCAGGTCCTCCTTGGTCAGGCCGGGGTCCAGCGGCTTCCCGGCCACGACCCGGAACCGCCCGCTGTGCATCTTGAGGGCCCGAACCGTCGTGACCATCACCACCGCGTCCGGCCGGAGCCCGGAGGCGCGGCACTTGATGTTCATGAACTTCTCCATCCCCATGTCGGCCCCGAACCCGCTCTCGGTGACCACGCACTCGGCCAGCTTGAGGCCGATCTGGTCGGCCAGGATGGAGCTGTTGCCGTGGGCGATGTTGGCGAACGGGCCGGCGTGGATGAAGACCGGGGTGTGCTCGAGGGTCTGCAGGAGGGTGGGCTTGATGGCGTCCCTGAGGAGGACCGCCATCGCCCCGGCGGCCCGGAGGGCCTCCGCCGTGACGGCCTTCCCGTCGGCGTCGAGCCCGACCACGATCCGGCCCAGCCGCTGGCGGAGGTCCTTGAGGCTGGTGGTGAGCCCCAGGATCGCCATCACCTCGGAGGCCACCGCGATGTCGAACTGGGTCTCCCGCGGGTAGCCGTGCTCCCGCCCCCCGAGCCCGATGACGACCTTCCGGAGGGCGCGGTCGCTCACGTCCACCACCCGGGGCCAGGTGATGGAGAGGGGGTCGATGCGGAGCGTGTTCCCGTGCAGGATGGAGTTGTCGATCATCGCGGCCAGGAGGTTGTGGGCGAGCGAGATGGCGTGGACGTCCCCGGTGAGGTGGAGGTTGAACTCCTCCATGGGGACGACCTGGGCGTACCCACCCCCGGCGGCGCCCCCCTTGATCCCGAAGACCGGCCCCAGCGACGGCTGACGGATGGCGGCGATGGTCCGGACGCCGATCCGGTTCAGGGCCATGGAGAGCCCGATGGTGGTGGTCGTCTTCCCCTCGCCCAGGGGGGTGGGGGTGATGGCGGTCACGTCGATGTACTTCCCGTTGGGCCGGTCCCGGAGGCGCTCCAGGACCGAGAGGGCGACCTTGGCCTTGTACCGGCCGTACGGCTCGACCTCCTCCTCGGCGAGCCCGAGGGCCCCGGCGATCTCCACGATGGGGCGCATCGAGGCCCGCTGGGCGATCTCGAGGTCACTCAGCATCCCGGTTCTCCTCGCGATCCCGAGGCATCGGACGAGGGCGGCCGCCCGAGAAAGGAGACCGATCCCTCCGAGGCCTGCAGCGGGGGAAGCTTCGCTCGTGAAGTACATCACAAGACATCATGACTCATCCTGTGATGACATGGCCGATAGTACCCGAACTCCCGGCGGCGTTGTCAAGGGGAAATCCCGCGCTGCCCTGAGGCCGCGGAGGCTACCACGCCTTGATGATGGTCGCGACGGCGCTGATGACGATGAACGAGACCATGATGAGCTTGAGCGGCCGATCCGGGAGAAGGTTGGTCGCCTTGCTGCCGAGGAAGACCCCGAAGACCGACCCCGCCAGGAGCAGGCCCAGCAGCCGAAGATCCACCCCCCCGGCCGACAGGTGCGTGAGCCCGGCCGGGACGATCATGATCAGCGCGATCGCGATGTTCGACCCCACCATCTGTCGGGCCGGCATCTCGAACAGCAGGACCAGGGAGAGGACCACCAGACTCCCGCTCCCGATCGAGGTGGTCCCGAGCAGCCCGCCCACCACCAGCATGTAGAAACCGATCCCGACGATCCGTCGAAGGGGCAGCTCGTCCGGGTCCCAGCGTCGGCGGTCCGTCCCCCACGCCACCGTGGTGTCGAAGAAGATGAAAGCCGAAACCGCGATCAGGACGACTCCCATCAGGATGGGGAAGAACCGTTCCGACAGGTCCCCGGACAGGTACAGGAGCTTCGAGCCGAGGATGGCCCCGGGAATCCCCGTGAGGCCGAACACCGCGCTGAGGCGCCATCTCACGTTGTCCTGCCGGACGTGCTGGACGAAGCCCAGGACCTTGGTCAGGAAGGAGTAGATCAGGCTCAGGGCGACCGCCTGGGTGTAGGTCAGGCCGAGGATGACGTAGAGGGCCGGGGCGACCAGGGCCCCGCCCCCGATCCCGGTCAGACCGATGCAGAACCCGAGGACGAAGCCCAGGAGGACGGGGACGAGGATCAACGCGGGCCTTTCCGACGACCACCCATCGCCTCAGCAATCCGACCGCGAAAGGACGCGACCTGACGGCGCTAATACTCGGTGTACTTCTTCCCCTGGCCCTTGACCAGGCCGACCGGGTACTTCCGCGCGTTGATCTCGAGCTTCTCCCGCGCGGCCTCGAGGGCGTCGATGCCCAGGTGGTCGGCGAGGTTCAGGAGGTAGATCAGGACATCGCCGATCTCCTGCCTGAGCGAGGCCCGCTTCTCCTCCGGGAGGTCGGCGCTCTCCTCCGGGGTGAGCCACTGGAAGAGCTCGACGATCTCGGCGACCTCGACGCTCAGCGCCATGGCCAGGTTCTTCGGGGAGTGGAACTTCTCCCAGTCCCGCTCCCGCGCGAACCGCCGGATCCGCTCGATCAGCTCCTCGACGCCACCCTTCGCCGGCACGGCTCACCCCCGCCCCTGGCCCGCGCCCTCCGAGGCCCTGGCATAGATCATGGCCGCGGACCGGTACACGAGGTGGGAGAACTTCGAGTAGGGGATGTACACCAGCAGGAAGAAGATGAAGAGGAGGTGGACATAGTACATCGGGTACGCGAGCCGCGGCAGGTCGGCCAGGCGCAACCACTGGCAGAGAAAGCCCGTGAGCGTGGTGAGGCCGAGGATGGCGAGGAACAGCCAGTCGGAGTACGTGCCCTTGCCTGCCTCGGCCTTGTCGGCGATCCGGCGCCAGATGAAGACCGCCAGGGCGGCGAGGACGGCGAGGCCGCTGGCGTTGCCGAGGATCTTGACGGGGTGCCACAGCGGCCACGGCGTCAGGTAGCCGAAGGCGTAGATGCCGATGCCGACCGAGGTCGTCGTGACCACGAGGCCCAGGAATCCGTAGAAGACCGCCAGGTGGGTCCTGTGCATGTGCTCCTTGTGGGTCTTGCGGATCCCCGGCGCGTCCCCGCACCGCCGGAACTTCCCGTGCCTGAAGATCTCCAGCAGCGTGGCCACCAGGTGCCGGCGCGGAGGGGGCCGGCCCCCGGAGTCTGCGGCCGCGCCCATCGCCCTCCAGTACCGGAGGCCGCCCAGGGCCGCGCCCGCCATCGCGAGCCCGACCGCGGCGATGAAGACCACCTCGATGTAGAGGATCGGGATGAACTTGGAGTAGACGATCCGGCCCTCGGGGAGCGCGGTGAGATGCCCGAGCCAGCCGAGGATCGCCGCGAAGATGACGGCCGGGATGGCGAACAGGAGCGGCAGGAACCTGGCGTCGCTGAGCGCGCGCCCCATGAACCCGGGGATGGCGTAGTGCAGGATGCTGTAGTCGCGGAGCGCCGCCATCACGTTGGACGGCTTCGCGTCGCGGGGGCAGTAGGTGTTGCACGTGCCGCACTGGTGGCAGAGCCAGATGGACGCGTTGCCCAGCGCCAAGTCCTTCAACCCCCACTGGACCCAGACCATCTCCTTGCGGGGAAACGGGTTGTCGGCCGTCGAGATGGGGCAGACGGCCGTGCACGTGCCGCACTGGTAACAGAAGGAGAGGTCGTGGGCGTCGAGACCGATGATCCGGCGCTTCCACTCGGCGTCGGGCTGAACGAGCACCGCCATGCTCAGAGTCCCTTCATGGGATTCGGGCCGACGGCCCGGATCACGTCCACGAACGCCTCGATCATGGCCGGGAGCCTGTCCGAGTCCGAGATCGCCACCTCCATGACCTGCACCCGCTCGGACTCCAGCATCTGGCGCCCCAGCGTCTCCCGGATGTTCTCCATCCGCGTCCCGAGCAGCTCGCTCCCCCGGATGAAGTGGCACTGGTAGTCCTCGCCGGGCTTGCAGCCCATGAGGATGACGCCATCGAACCCGCGGGTCACGGCGTCGGCGACGAGGATGGCGTTGACCGAGCCCAGGCAGCGCACCGGGATCACGCGGACCCCCGCCGCGTACTGCAGCCGGTTGATCCCCGCCATGTCGAGGGCGGGATAGGCGTCGTTCTCGCAGGCCAGGGCCAGGATCCGCGGCCTGTCCTCGGCCTCCGGGATCTCGACGGCCCTGATCATCGAGGAGAGCATGTCGATGGAGTAGTCGTTGAAGGAGATGATCTGGACCGGACAGGCGCCCATGCAGATCCCGCAGCGCCGGCACCGGTTGGTGCTCAGCACCGGGTTCCCCCGCTCGTTCTTCTCGAGGGCGCCGAACGGGCACTCCTGCATGCACCGGCCGCAGGACGTGCACTTCTGCATGAAGAACTCCGGATACGAGAGGTCCCCGACCCGGGGGTGGACCGCCTGCCCGGCGGAGGATTTCTCGATGCATTGGATCGCCTTGAGCGCCGCGGCCCGGCCGTCCTGGGCGGTCAGCGCCAGGTCCATCGCCGACCGCACCGCGCCGGCGGAGTAGATGCCGGTCCGGCGCGTCTCGTACGGGAAGCAGATGAAGTGGGAGTCGGCATAGCCGAACGGCGTGGTGGGGACGTTCCTCCCCTGGAGGTAGGCGAGGCCGAGCGGTCCTTCCTGATCGAGCGTGGAGGGGAGCATCCCGGTGGCGAGGACCAGCAGGTCGGCCACCACCTGGATGTCCCTGGCTATCACGCTGTCGCCCACCTCGAGCACGAGGCTCTGCTCCCGATCCTCCCGGATCGCGCGGATCTGCCCGCGGGAGAGGAGGATGCCCGGATCGGCCTGGACCGCCCGGTAGAAGTACTCGTAATGCCCCGGAGTGTTCATGTCGTCGTAGAAGATGTACGCGGTCGCGTCCGCCTGCTGCGTCCGGACGTAGAGCGCCTGCTTGAGGGCCACCAGGCACGCCACGCTCCCACCGTACGGCAGATGCCCCTCGTCGCCGGGACTGTCGCAGAGGAGGAACGCCACCCGCCGGGCCGGACGGCCGTCCGAGGGGCGGGCGATCGCTCCCCGCGCCGCCATCTCCTCGAGCTCCACGCTGGTGACGACGTTCCGGTACCGTCCGAGGCCGTAGCGCTCGTACTGCGCCGGCTCGGGCGGCCGCCAACCGGTGGCCATGACGATCGCCCCGACCGCGACCTCGGTGCCGCCCCCCGGTCCGTCGATCCGCGCGGCGAACCGGCCGGGCTCGCCCGTGACCTGCCGTACCTGCGCGCTCGTCAGCACCTGCACGTTCGGGAGCGACCGGACCTCGCGGATCCGCTCCGCGATGTCCACGTCCTCGAGTCGCTCGTAGGGCGGGCGCTTGGGGAACTGCTTGTGGAGCTTCCGGGCATAGCCGCCCAGCTCGGCCTCCTTCTCGACGAGGACGACACGGAGCCCGCTCCGGGCCGCGCCGATCGCGGCGGCGAGCCCCGCGGCGCCGCCCCCGACGACCAGCACGGTCCGCTCGTTGGCCTCCGTGTACGGCCTGGGCGGCTGCGCCTTCTGCGCGCGGACCACCCCCATGCGGAGGTAGTCCTCGGCGAGGCCCTGGGTCTCCTCGTGGTTCGGGGCGTGGCTCCAGGCGACCTGCTCGCGGATGTTGACCCGCTCCACGAAGGCGGAGGGAAACCGGAAGACATCGGTGTTGACCCGGGGGGAGCAGGCGGCGATGACGACCGAGTCCACGCCGTTCTGCTCGACGTCCGTCCGGATGAGCCGGGCGTCTTCGAGGCAGAAGGCGGGCGACGTGCGCACCGGGGCGTCTGGGTTCGCCGCCTTGGCGAGCTCCACCAGCTTCTGGGTGTCGAGGGTGCCCGCGATCCCGCACCCGCCGCAGATGTAGATGCCGGTCTTCTTGCCCATTAGCCTCGCAGGGGGGCTCCGCCGACTCCTGACATTAGCCGCGACTATTCATGAACGGCTTTCCACGAGGCGGACGGGTCCTGTCGCGCCGGGCAGCCCCACTCGGCTCGCCACCCCCGCCCGGTGTGGGGTCCCCCGGCTCGCCGCGTGGGGCGCCCCGCCCGGCGCGCCACCCGTCCGCCGTCCGCTGCCGGCGTTCATGGATAATCCCGGTTAGGCCCGTGGCGCCTGGGCGCCGGCGGCGCTCTGGATCGTCGCGATGGCCATCGCGGCGGCGGCCGTCGCATCCTGCACCGACGTCGCCACGTCCACGGGGGCCTTGGCGCAGCCGGCCGCGAAGATGCCGTCCCCGGTCTCGGCCTGCAAGACGAAGTGGTCCTTGTCGAGGGCGAGCGGCCCGGCCGGCCGGCCCTGGGCCAGGCTCGACGCCATCCCGGTGGCGAGGACCACCAGATCCACCGGGAGCCGGACCTTCTCGAACGAGAGGATATTCTCCGCTTCCACGATCAGCTTCCGGGCGCCGGGGTCCTCGGTGATCCGGGCCACCTTGCCCTTCATCACGCTGATCCGCTCGTCCTTGAGCACCTTCTGGGTGAAGAACTCGTAGGTCCCCGGCGTCCGGAGGTCGATGTAGAAGACGTACGCCCGCGCGTTCGGGTTCTGCTCGCGCAGGTACGTCGCCTCCTTCAGGGAGGCCAGGCAGCAGATGCTCGAGCAATACCCCAGGTGGTTCACGTCGCGCGAGCCCGCGCACTGGACGAAGACCGCGCTCTCGACCTCCCGGCCGTCCGACGGCCGGAGGATCCGCCCCTGCGTCGGCCCGTTCGCCGCTGCCAGCCGCTCCATCATGACGTTCGTGATCACGTTGCGAACGACGTCGGGATACCTGCCGAACCCGAGGTTGTCGATGCGGCCCGCCTCGTAGGGGTCCCAGCCCGTCGCGATGATGATCGCGCCGGCCTTGAGCGTGAGGGTCTTCGGCTGCATCGTCAGGTCGATGGCGTCATAGGCGCACACCTCGACGCACTTCGCGCACTCGGTGAGCCTGCACGCCGACTCGTCGATGGCGTACTTCATCGGGAACGCCATCTCGTGCGCGAGGTAGATGGCCTTGGTCTTGCCCAGCCCGAAGTTGAAGGCATTCGGGCGCTCGACCGGGCAGACGGCGACGCACGCGTTGCAGGCCGTGCACCGGTCGTTCACGTAGCGGGGGCGCAGCCTCACCGTGACGTCGAAGTTGCCCGGCCGGCCGGAGATCCCCTCCACCTCGGCCATGGTGTGGAAGCGGACCT
>JACPHL010000112.1 GCA_016188625.1 Candidatus Rokuibacteriota bacterium
GATCCAGCTAGGGGCCCTCGTGGACATGAAAGTGGGTCAGGCACTCGCGACGATGCTGTGCGGGATTCCTGTCATACCACCCACATCGCGAAACGCCTTAGCCTCGCTTATGTCAGCCGCTACAAAGGCCTACCGCCGCATGAAGGGGAGGGAGAGGAGGAAGGGGAGGGAGCGGAATAGTTAGACTTCCGGCTGAACGCCACACCCTGAACGGCTCCGGCGTCGCGGTCGGGCGGACCTGGCTGGCGATCCTGGAGAACTACCAGGAGGCCGACGGGAGCCCTGAAAGATCCCGCCCGTGCTCCGCCCCTACCGCGACGGCCTCGACCGCCTCACCCCGCGAGCGCCGGGTAAGGCCTCGGGCCGTCCGTACGCGAATTCGCGGTAACATAGCCCCCGGAGGGGTGGCCGAGCGGCCGAAGGCGCCGGTCTTGAAAACCGGAAGGCGCAAGCCTCGG
Organism: Candidatus Rokuibacteriota bacterium; assembly: GCA_016188625.1. Classification (GTDB taxonomy): domain Bacteria; phylum Methylomirabilota; class Methylomirabilia; order Rokubacteriales; family JACPHL01; genus JACPHL01. The sequence goes on from JACPHL010000112.1 coordinate 459, forward strand.
GGGTTCGAATCCCTCCCCCTCCGCCACCTCACCCTCGCGAGTTGACAATCCCCTCCTCCCCGCCGAAGATAGGAGGGCACGGAGAGGTGGCCGAGTCGGCCTAAGGCAGCCGCCTGCTAAGCGGTTACAGGGTTAATAGCCCTGTCCCGGGTTCGAATCCCGGCCTCTCCGCCACGCGCCCATAGCTCAGCTGGATAGAGCGGCGGACTACGAATCCGCAGGCCAGAGGTTCGAATCCTCTTGGGCGCACCAGCTATTATCGTGGAGCCTACCGTGAGTTAGCTGCCCGATCTTGCGCGGGAGAGCTCCTGTGTCTCCGGGAGTGTGCGCAGCCGAGGGGCGACTGGTTAAGCCCTCGGCCCCTGTCGAAATAAGTTGGTCACCAAGCCGCGTCGATTCTATGATGGGCTTCGAAATGGCCACCTTGCGGGGACGGGCGGCGCAAGAAGAGCTTGAGCTAGGTCCCTGGATGCCCGACGCCGACCTTCTGGGTGCTGACCTGGGCTCTCCTGGCCTTCAACCTGGTCCTCGAGCTGTGCGCCCACCTTCCGCCGATCCTTCGCCAGGGGATCTGTCAACGCCTTCACGAGTGGGCCGTGTGGGTCGCCAGGACGCTCGACACCGGGTTCACCGGCTAGCCGCTCCCCCCCGGGTATAATTGGCCCGTGCGGAGGCCTCTCCCGGCAAAGGACACTGCACCCCTCAGAGGGCGGGGCTATCACCCCGTTGACCGGCTCACCCCGCCACAAGCCACCCTTTTGCTGGTCTTCGTGGAGTGGTGTATCGCCGTGGTGCTCCTGATCTCCAGCTCGACCCTCCTGTTCTGCGTGGCGCTCCACGGGCCCCTTCAGCCTGACAGCTGCCGGCAGCTTCACCGCCCCATCATCTCGGTGTCGGACGCGGTGGCGGGGTTGTTCGGCCGTTAGGCGCCAACCGTCGAGGCGCGAGGGCCCTTCGCAGTCGCGAGAGGGCCTTTTGCGTGAAGCGAGAGAAGGTCAGAGGAGGCGGGGGGCCAGCTCCCGGACGACCGTCTCCAGGCCCCGCTCCCGATCCGGCCCCAGGACGTGGTACGGGATCAGGCGGGTCACGCCGGCCTCGGCGAACGGGAGCAAGGCCCGGGCGCAGGCCTCGGGGGTCCCCGCGATCGCGAGCGTGTCCACCAGCCTCTCCGGGACCGCCCGGCGCATCCCAGCGCGATCCCCCCGGCCATAGGTCTCGGTCATGCGCGCCACGAGGCCCCGATACTCCTCCCGCGTCATCCCGATCGCCTCGGCCCGCTCCTCGGGGACCTCCCCCCAGGCGATGTAGTCGGCGATGGTCTCCTTGACGGCCTCGCGCGCGGCCGCGGGGTCCCGATCAACCGCCAGGAGCGCGTACATCCCGACCTCCAGCTCCGACACCGAGCGCCCCGCGCGCTCGGCGCCCCGGCGGAGGTGGCCGAGGCAGCTCCTGACGAACTCCGGGGTGCAGAAGATCCCCAGGAGCAGCCCGTCGGCCAGCTCGCCGGCCATCTCCAGGTTCCGCGGGCTGAGCACCCCGGCGTGGACCGGCACCCGCGCGCCCCCCGGGCCGAGGAAGCCCACGCGCGCCCGGTCGAGCTGGAAGACCTCCCCGTCGAAGGAGACCGTCTCGCCGGCCAGGAGGCGCTTGACCACTCCCAGCCCCTCCCGCATCCCCCGCGCGATCCGGACGCGCCCCCACTGGCGGTGGCGCAGGAGCCCGATGACCGAGGCGCCCAGGCCCAGGAGGAAGCGCCCGCCGGCAAGCTCCTGGAGCGTGGCCGCCTCCATGGCCAGGACGCCGGGGTGCCGCGCGAACGGGCTGACGATCCCCAGCCCTACCTCGATGGAGGTGGTGCCGAGGGCGACGGCCGCGGCGGTGGCGGTCGAGCTGCGCCAGTGGAACTCCTCGGCGATCCAGAAGCGGCGGACTCCCAGCGCCTCGGCGGCCCGGGCGAGCCGGACGGTCTCGGCCACCGGGAGGACGCTGCTCACCCCGACATCGACGGCGGCGAAGCGCGGCATGCGCGAGCCACCATAGTGGACGCCCCGGCGGCTGTCAAGCCCTGGCAGGCTTCCCCGGCGCGCCCTCCGGTGATAGGCTAGTGCCAGCGAGCACGCGCGCGAGGTGAGGGCCTCATGACCGCGACCGGCAAAGCCGCCGTCTTCTTCGGCCCCGGCAAGCCGTTCGTGATCCGTTCCTACCCGCTCCCCGACCCCGAGCCCGGGGCGATCCTGGTCCGGGTCCGGCGCGCCAACGTCTGCGGCTCCGACCTCCACTTCTGGCGCGGCGCCGCGCCCCTCCCGCTCCACCCGGACGGGTGGATCATGGGGCACGAGATGACCGGCGCGGTCGCCCGGCTCGGCCCCGGCGTCACGACCGACTCCCTCGGCCGGCCGCTCAAAGAGGGGGACCGCGTCGCCTACTGCTACTTCTTCCCCTGCGGCCGCTGCTACGCCTGCCTCCACGGCCAGCGGGCGGCCTGCCCCAGCAAGGTCGGGCGGGCGGCGCCCCCCACCGAGTTCCCGGGGTTCGTCGGCGCCTTCGCCGAGTACTTCTACCTCCGCCCCGGCGGGTACGTCTTCCGGGTCCCGGAGGAGCTGGACGACGAGCTGGTGGCGCCGGTCAACTGCGCCCTCTCCCAGGTGATCTTCGGGCTCCACCAGGCGGGCCTCCGCTTCGGGGATCAGGTGGTGATCCAGGGCGCGGGCGGGCTCGGGGTCCAGGCGACGGTCGTGGCCCGCGAGATGGGGGCGAGCCAGGTCATCGTGGTGGACCAGGTGGCGGCGCGCCTGGAGCTGGCGCGGGCCTTCGGGGCCGACCGCACCCTCGACCTCCGGGAGGTCCCCGACCGGAAGGAGCGCGCCAGGCTGGTCCGGGCCTGGACCGACGGTCGCGGGGCGGACGTCGTCTGCGACCTCGTCGGCCTCCCCCAGGTGATCCCCGAGGGGCTCGAGATGCTCCGCTACGGCGGGACCTACCTCGAGATCGGCTGCATCAGCCGCGGGCGGACCGTGGAGCTGGACCCCTCCGCCCTGGTCTGGGGCTCGAAGCGGATCGTGGGGGTCGTGATGTACGACCCCTGGGTGATCCCGCGCGCCCTCGAGTTCCTCCTCCGCTGCCGGGAGAAGCACCCGTTCCGCCGCCTGGTCTCCCACACCTTCCCGCTCGAGGCGATCGACGAGGCCTTCCGCCAGGCCGAGTGGTACAACCGCGAGGTCTCGGCCACCGCCATCACCCGGGCCGCGGTGGTCCCCTGAGCCGCCGCGGGGACGCGCCATGGGATCCCCTCGGGACGAGGCGTGGATGGCCGAGGCCCTCGGCGAGGCGCGGCGGGCTGCCGAGGCCGGGGAGGTGCCGGTCGGCGCCGTGGCCGTCCTCGGCGAGGAGATCGTCGGCCGCGGGCGGAACGCCGTGATCGCCGAGCGGGACCCGACCGCCCACGCGGAGATCGTGGCCCTGCGCGCGGCCGCGCGCCGCCTCGGGAACTACCGGCTCGCCGGGGTCACCCTCTACGTCACCCTGGAGCCGTGCCCGATGTGCGTCGGCGCCCTGCTCCAGGCGCGGGTCGCCCGGCTGGTCTACGGGGCCCCCGATCCCAAGGGCGGCGCGGTCGAGAGCCTCGGCCGGCTCCTCGACGATCCCCGCTGGAACCACACGGTCGAGGTCGCGTCCGAGGTCCTGGCGGTGGAGAGCCGGGCCGTCCTCCAGGCCTTCTTCCAGGCCCGTCGTCCGGCGCCGTCCGCCCGCTGAGCCCCGGTCTCCGCCGGGCCGCATCCGGCGCAACCGATTGTTCCGGCTCGCCCGATCTGGTATCATCACAACGTTCCCAATCCCGCCCAAACCCCGGGGCCTCGGCCCCGGACCGGCGCGACCAGGATCTGCGGAGGGGTACCGAAGTGGTCGTAACGGGCTCGACTCGAAATCGAGTTGGGGGTGCGAGCCCCCACGTGGGTTCGAATCCCACCCCCTCCGCCAGCGCTTCCGGAGAGATGCCCGAGTGGACGAAGGGGCACGACTGGAAATCGTGTGTACGTCCAAAAGGCGTACCGAGGGTTCGAATCCCTCTCTCTCCGCCAGCTACCCCATCACCCGAACCCCTGTGGCCGTGCTAGACGGGGAGGTAGCGGTGCCCTGTACCCGCAATCCGCTATAGCGGGGTCGAATTCCCTCCCGAGGTTCCCCCGTTTTGGACTGAGCCTCGCGGGGAGGCGATGAAGGCTGGGCCCCGCGCGACGGGAACCTGTGAACCCCGCCAGGCCCGGAAGGGAGCAACGGTCAACAGGCCCTCCCGTGTGCCGCGGGATCCCCTGGCCGGAGCCGACCCCTCGGGGAGATCGCAGGGCGGGCGGGATCGACGGAGGGTGCACGGCCATTTTTCTCCGCCATGGGATATCAGGTCCTAGCCAGGAAGTGGCGGCCGCAGACGTTTGACGCGGTCGTGGGTCAGGAGCCGGTGACCCGGACCCTCCGGAACGCCCTCGCCCGGGGACGGATCGCCCACGCCTACCTCTTCGCCGGCCCCCGCGGGGTGGGCAAGACCACGACGGCGCGCCTCCTCGCCAAGGGGCTGAACTGCGCGGCGCCGCGCGAGGCCGAGCCGTGCAACGCCTGTCCCGCGTGCCGCGAGATCACCGAGGGGCGCTCCCTCGACGTCCTCGAGATCGACGGGGCCTCCAACCGCGGGATTGACGAGGTGCGGGCCCTCCGGGAGAACGTCCGGTACGCGCCCGGCCGCGGCCGGTACAAGGTCTACATCATCGACGAGGTCCACATGCTCACGGAGCCGGCGTTCAACGCCCTCCTGAAGACCCTGGAGGAGCCGCCGGCCCACGTGGTCTTCGTCTTCGCGACCACCGAGCCCCGGCGGATCCCGGCCACGATCCTCTCCCGCTGCCAGCGCTTCGACTTCCGCCCGATCCCGTCCGGCGAGATCGTCGCGACCCTGTCGGCCGTCCTCGGGCAGGAGCAGGCCGCCTGCGACCCGGAGGCCCTCCCGCTCATCGCCCGGGCCGCGGAGGGGCGCCTCCGGGACGCCCTCTCCCGCCGAGGCGGTGAGGGCCTTCGTCGGCGCGCTCCTGGCCCGGGACAGCGCGGGCACGCTCCGGGGGATCGCGGCGGCCGCCGGGGAGGGGCACGACCTCGCCCTGCTCTCGGCCGAGGCGACCGAGACGCTGCGCCGCCTGCTCCTCCTCCGCCTGCTCCCGGAGCCGCCGGCCGAGTGGGCCCCGCAGGAGGTGGAGGGGCTCCGGGGGCTCGGCCCCGAGGCGTCGGTGGATGACCTCCTGCTCCTCGTCAAGGGGCTCGTGGAGGCCGAAGCGGAGATGCGCCGCTCCCCCCATCCCCGGATCGACCTCGAGGTCGCGGCGGTCCGGCTCTGCCGACGACCGTCGATGACGGCGATCGAGGCGGTCCTGGAGCGGGTGGAGGCCGCGGAGGCCCGCCTCCGGCAGGCAGGGGGGTGGCCGGCCGCTCGCCCGGGCCCGGTCCAGCCCGATCTCCTCGGTCAGGGGCCGCTCGGGCCCTCCCCGGCCGCGACGGAGCCGGCCCCGGCGCCGCGCTCCGGCGCCTCGTCCGGTGAGCCGGCGCCGCGGGAGGGAGGGGCCTCTCCGAAGCCCCAGGCGCACGCCCTCCGGGAGGGGTGGCTCCAGGTCGTGGCCGCGGTCTCCGGGGTGAAGCCCACCCTCGGGTACATCCTGGCCGAGGCGGAGGTGGTCGGGGAGGAGGAGGGGCGGCTGCTCGTCCATCTCCCCAACGGCAACGCCTTCACCCGGGAGCAGCTCGGGGAGCGGGCCAACCGGCAGCTCCTCCACCAGGCGGTGCAGCGGGTCTTCCCGACCGTCAGGGAGGTCGCCTTCGTGCCCGCGGATCCCCGGAGGGGCGGCGCCGGCCTTGAGCCGCTGGCGCACCCCGCCGTCCAGGCCGCGGTCGAGCTGTTCGACGGGGAGGTGCTGGGGATCCGACCCCTGGGGCCAGGAGAGGAGGAGGCATGAAAGGGTTCGGGAACATCGTCAAGGAGGCCCAGAAGCTCCAGGCCCAGCTCGAGGCCCTGAAGGAGGAGGTGGGGAAGAAGCGCGTCGAGGCCTCGGCGGGCGGCGGGATGGTGGTCGTGGAGGCCAACGGCAACCAGGAGATCGTCTCGATCAAGATCGACCGGGAGGTCATCACCCCGGAGGACCCCCAGATGCTCGAGGACCTGGTCCTGGCCGCCACCAACGAGGCGCTCAGGAAGGCGCGCGAGCTGGTCGCGAGCGAGATGGGGAAGCTCGCCGGCGGGCTCGGGGGGAAGCTCTCCGGCCTCGTCTGAGAGCAGAGCCCGGCATGTGTCTTCAGAAGGACTGTGGGGGTTCTGCCCCCCGGCAGGCCCCGATGGGGGAGGTGGCGGCCCCGAGCGGAACGTTAAGCGGAGCGGCGCGGGTCCCCGTCGTGAGCGAGCCGGGTGGGGAAGCCGGCTTACGGGCTGAGCACAAAGGAGGAGGGGCCCCGGC
>JACPHL010000113.1 GCA_016188625.1 Candidatus Rokuibacteriota bacterium
ATGGCCGCACGGGTGCCCGGGGCACTAACCGCGACGATCACATCCACCTTCAGGCGAACCAGTTCGGCGGCAAGGGTGGGGAACCGCTCGTAGTTCCCGTATGCCCATCGGTGCTCCAGGGCGAAGTCCTCTCTCTTCCAGCCCAAGGCACGCAGCTCGCGCTGGAATGGTCCGAGGAATGGCGAGACATGCTCGTTGCTTGTTCCTAACCAACCTATCCGGTAGACCTTCCTCGCCTGCTGGGCCTCGCCGGCCAGCAGGGCGGCGAGCAGGCTGAGACCGAGCGTGAGGAGAATGGCGAGAGTTCTGGGCCTCATGGCGACCTCCCTTGCTCCAGCGGACTGCCAGCAGGGTTAGCCCGCCTCTATGGGCCGGACTGGGAAGGACGGCAACCTGATGATACTGCTAACCGCGGCGCCAGGGAATAGCGAGAGCAGGGCTGGATCGCCAGAGACCCCGGTCAAGGTCTCGGCCACGATCTGGTTGACGCTAGCCTCGGATTCGGACGACCGGAGGTGCTGGGATTGAGGACGAGGGGAGGGGACGGCGAGCGCTACCGCGGCTCGCGGAGCTTCCGGGCCGCCTCGGTGCGCATCCGCTGCATGGCGTGGGTCTCCTGGCCCGAGTACCGCTCCTCCTGCCAGGGGTCGGCGCGGAGGTGGTAGCCGTTGACTTCCCAGAAGCCAGGGGCGTTGACGTCCATGAACTCGAACCCCCGCACCCACTTGGCGCTCTTCCAGAAGTAGAGGTGGGGGATGACCAGGCGGCAGGGCCCGCCGTGGTCGGGCTCGAGAGGCTTGCCGTCGGCCTTGAGGGCGAGGAGGGCGCCGTCGGACAGAAGGTCCTCGAGGGTGATGTTGGTGGTGTACTCGGGATCGGCGTGGACCATGACGAAGTTGACCTCGGGCTTGAGCCGGATGCGCGTCATGATCTCCCCGATGGGGACCCCTTCCCAGCGGATGTCGAGGCGGCTCCACTTGGTCACGCAGTGGGCGTCGGAGACGGTCTCGACGCGCGGGAGGGCGAGGAACTCCTCCCAGGTCCAGGCGACCTCCTCCTCCGCGAGGCCGAAGCAGCGGAAGCTCCAGCGCCGGGGGTCGAAGCGGGGCGTGGCCCCGTAGGTCAGCACCGGCCACTTCTGAGTCAGGTACTGTCCCGGCGGGATCCGCTTGGCGATCTCGGGGTCCAGATCTTTCCCTTTCCACAAGCCCATGGCGTACGGGCCCTCTTAGCTACCCTGCTTCCTGAGCGCCTTTTTCATCCCGTTTCAAAGTGAAGGACACGCAGCAGCTCAGGAGCCACCCTCCCGCTGAGGTTGAGGATCTCGACCCCGACCACCTGGCCCTGGGCGTTAAAGTCCAGGATGACCCCCGGCTGCACCTCCTCCGACTCCACGACGGCTGATTCGTCAAGCCGGAAATACAGAGCGTCGCTTTCTTTATCTACTTTAAGCCTCATCTCTGCCTCCCAGGCGACGGTCAAAGAATACCGTGATCACTCTCGCTGGAGTGAAGCGCGGATTCACCACCACGCGGAGGAACCGTCCCCCGCGTTCCGGAATAGCCTTGACGTAATGAATGGTACCATCTTCTGCTGTTTCCGTGCGATCAGGAGAATTGAGCGTGCGCTGCACCCACTCATCGGGGATGTCCCGTTCATGAAGCATGCTTCGCGCATGGCCGGAAAACTCGATCTCCAATGCTACGTACCGACCCGGAGCGTGGCGCCGAGCTCCCGGAGGAGGGCGATCGCCGAGAGGTAGGAGAGCCGACCGGTCCGGGGGTTCTCGGAGGGGACGTTCTCGACCTGGACCTCGAGCCGGCCGAACTCCCCCTCGACGACGATCCGGTGGCTGTTCCGCTCGAGTCCGGGCACGGCGAAGATCCTGACCCGGGTCCGCTCCGGCCCGATCCCGGCCAGCGCCAGGGCCGCGAGGACGTTGACGTTGGCGGGGAAGGCCCGGCAGGCCTCCGTGGCCGGCCCCTCGTAGAGGAGGGTCTCCCCGGTGAGGGCGTCGAGGTCGATCCGGTTCGCCTCGATCCACGGCGCCCCGGCCAGAGCCCGGGGCGGCTTCCGGGTCTCGAGGCTGACGCTCGTGATCGCGCCGCCCCTGGCGCCCTTGACCCCGTCGAGGCCCGCGATCGCCCCGGAGGGGACCAGGATCCTCGCGCCGTGCCGCGCGGCCAGCTCGACCCACTCCGTCCGCCCGAGGAGGCCGCCGCAGGAGAGGACCATGAGGTCCCTCCCCGCGCCGAGGACCTTCGGGGCCAGCTCCTCGAGGGCGGCCTGCGTCGCGGCCTCGATGACGAGGTCCGAGGCCTGGATCAGCTCCTCGAGGGGGAGGTACGGGGGCTTCGAGGGGAGCGAGGCCAGGAACGCCTCGGCCTTCGCCCGGTCGCGCCCCGTGCCCCCCGCCAGCGCGACCCCGGGGATCCCCGCCTCCACGGCGCGGCAGATCTGGCGCCCGATCGTCCCCAGCCCCACGACCCCGACGCGGATCACGACGGCGCCCCTCCCATCTCCACCCTCGCGTCCTGACGCATCGGGCTACGGCTTGCGGGCGTACCCCAGGGACCTGGCGAGCTCCGCGGTCAGGGCGTCGCGCCCCTCGAGGAACCCGGCGTAGGCCTCCCGGCCCAGGAAGCGCACCTCGGTCCCCTGCTTCCGCATCGCCTCGGCGAAGGCCGGATCCCCGGTCACCTTGGCGCAGAGCTCCTCGAGCCTGGCCAGGACGGCCTCCGGCGTCCTCCTGGGGGCCAGGAACCCGCGGTTCACCGCGTAGGTGACGTTGATCCCGAGTTCCCTGAGGGTGGGCAGCTCCGGCGCCGCGGGGTGCCGCTTCTCGGTGGCGATGGCCAGGAACTTCATCTTCCCCGCCCTGGCCTCGTCGAGCCGGGCGAGGCTGGTCTCGGCGAGGCCGATGTGGTTGCGCATCAGGGCGCTCATGCGGAGGACCGTCTCCTCGTACCCTACGTACCTCCACTTCACCCCAGCCTCGCGCTCCACCAGGACCGGGAAGAAGTGGCTCGTGGAGCCCAGGGCGGCCCCGACCTTGATCTCTCCGGGGCGCTTCTTCGAGTCCGCGACCAGCTCCTGGAAGCTCTTCCACGGGGCGTTCGGGCTCGCCGCGAGGATGGAGGGGGTGGAGGTGGCCAGGCAGACCGGCTCGAAGTCCCGGTAGCTCACGTCGGAGACGCCGGTGTGGTAGGTGGTGTGGAGGGAGTCGTGGGCGGAGTAGAGCGTGTAGCCGTCGGGGGGCGAGGTCTTGGCCTCCCTGGCCCCCCTGGTCCCCGAGGCGCCGGGGATGTTGACGACGACGAGCGGCTCCGGGAAGTACTGCTTGGCGATCTCGGCGAAGACCCGCTTGATGGCGTCGGTGTCATCCCCGGGCGCCCACCACGGCACGATGATCTTGACCGGCCGATCGGGGTAGGCGGCCAGGCCCAGGGAGGCCAGGGTCCCGAGCAGGGCCACCAGCAGCGCCAGGGTCACGATCCGCTTAATGGGGGGCCTCCGTGCTGAGACGCGATCGGGAAAGGCACTTCATGGTAGCCGACTCGCCGGAGGGAAATCAAGCGCCCCGGGCGGCCGGGGTGGGCTCAGCGCACGCGGGCAACCAGCCGGCGCCAGAGGGCCGACCGGGCGATCCCCCCGGGCATGAAGAGCCCGACGAGGATCAGGAGGATGCCGTAGGTGGTGAGGGCGAGGTACTGGGTCTTGAGCCGCAGGATCTCCCGGAAGAGGTCCACGATGAACGCCCCCAGGATCGGGCCCACCACCGTGCCCGAGCCCCCCAGCATCGCCATGACGATCGGCCCCAGGGCCGTCTCCAGGCCGAAGACGGTGGGCGGGATGAGGTAGGTGAGGTACCAGCAGTAGACCGCCCCGGCCAGCCCCGCCACCCCGGCCGACCCCATCAGGGTGAGGGCCTTGAAGAAGAGGGCGTGGATCCCGAAGACCTCGGCCACCTCCTCGTCCTCCCGGATCGACACCAGGGCCAGGCCGATGCGGGAGCGGGTGATCAGGATGGTGGCGCACGCCATGCCCGCGACCAGGGCGAGGCTCATGTAGTAGGCGGGGACGAGCTGGTAGCCGGTCATGACGGTGAGCCCGATGGAGCCTCCGGTCAGCCCGCTGAAGTTGAAGGCGAGGAGCTCGAGGAGCACCACCAGCCCGAAGGTCGCCAGGGCGAAGTAGGCCCCCCGCAGGCGAAAGAACGGGTAGCTGATCCCGCCGGCGAAGGCCATCGGCACCACGACCGCGGCCGCGAACCCGACGGCGACCGGCAGTCCCTCGTGGACCAGGATCCCGAAGGTGTAGGCCCCGATCCCGAAGAAGGCGGCGTGGCCCAGGTTCAGGTAGCCCATGTACCCGCCCACCAGGTCGTAGGACTGGGCGAGGGCCATGGAGATGAACAGGAAGAGGAGGAAGGAGAGATAGTAGGCCTCGGCCCAGAGCGGGAGCGTGGCGAAGCCCGCCAGGAGCCCGAAGGCGAGGGCGACCCGGACCGTCGTCATCCCAGGAGCCCCCGGGGACGGACCAGGAGGACCGTGATCAGGAGGATGAACGCCACGGTCAGCGACCACTCCGTCCCCACGTAGAAGGCCACCAGGGACTCGGCGAGGCCCAGGATGAGGCTCCCGAAGAGGGTCCCCGGGAGGTTCCCCACGCCGCCCAGGACGATGATGGCCAGGTACTTCAGGGTCAGGGGGAGCCCGATGTGGGGGGAGATTGAATAGAGGGTCACGAAGAAGACCCCGGCCACCGCGGTGAGGGCGGTGCCGAGGCCGAAGGAGACGGCCGAGACCAGGGGGATGTTGATCCCGGCCAGCATCGCCCCCTCCCGGTCCTCCATCACCGCGCGGAGGGCCTTGCCGACGTACGCCCGCCGGAGGAAGAGGTGGATCCCCGCGGTGAGGATCACGATGAGGCCGAGCATGAGGAGGCGGATGGAGGAGACCACCACCCCGCCGATCCGGAAGGGCGGGAGGAAGTAGTCGATCCCCTTGATGGGGTGGGTCTGGGAGAAGGCGGCGACGTCCTCGACGGAGAGGGAGATCCCCAGGGTGATCAGGATGGTGGCCACCAGGAATTCGTGGTGCTCCATCCCGGCGATCGGCCGGACGAAGAGCCGCTCCATGACCAGGCCGGCCAGGAAGAAGACCGGGAGGACGGCGGCGACGGCGAGGAAGGGGGGGAGGCCGAGGGTCGTGTAGAGCCAGTAGGTCAGGAGCCCGCCCAGCATGAGGAAGTCGCCGTGGGCGACGTTGAGGACCCGGAGGACCCCGAAGATGATCGAGAGCCCGAAGGCCCCCAGGGCGTAGATCCCGCCCTGGAGGACCCCCCCGATCAGGAGTTGGACGAGGATCTCCATGGCTGCCCCATGCTAGGTGCCCCAGAGAGGGGCGTCGCCCCGGGCGGAAGGCGCCAGCCCCTCGCTCCACACGCTCCGCGGCGCACCCGTCAGTGGCTCGCCGGGCGGGGCCCCTCCCCCGCTTAACGTTCCGCTCGGGGCCGGCGCCTCCAGCCCGAGGTCAACAAGAAAGGGGGGCCGATGCCGGCCCCCCTCCGACGGACTGCGTCCGGCCGCCCGGGCTACTTCCGCGGGTAGATGTGCTTCCCGGTGGCGATCTCCTGCGGCCAGAGGGTGATGTACTTGCCTTCCTGGATCTGGGTCGGGAAGGGGTTCAAGGTCCCCTGACCCTGGGCGTCCGGGTGCAGGCCCTCGCCCTTCTTCTGGAAGCGGAGCCGTCCGCTGATCGTCTTGATGTCCAGGTCCCAGAGGGCCTTCAGGACCTTCTCGCGGTCCACGGTCCCGGCCTTCTCCAGGGCGGCCTTCAGGGTCTCGAGCCCGAACATGTGGATCGAGACCCAGGGGTAGTCCGCGACGGAGAGGCCGGTCTTCGTCAGGAGGTCCTCGAAGAGGGTGACGTCACCGCCCCCCTTGACCCCGGGCATCCAGTAGTTCTCGCCCGTGACCAGGTTCGCCCGCGCGTCCCCGGTCGGCTTGCGGAAGGCCGAGCCGTGGTGGATGACGTGGAACTCGCGCGGGGCGAGCCCCTGCTCGAGGGCCTGCTTGTAGAAGGCGACGTTGAAGGCCGGGAAGCCGGAGATGTAGACGATGTCGGGGTCGGCCGCCTTCATCTTGGTGATGACCGGGGTGAACTCGGTCGCGGGCGCCGGCGCGGTCTCCTGCACCACGACCTTGAGCCCGATCTCCTGGGCCTTGGCGATCGAGCCGGCCCCCACCTCCTTGGTGTGGCCGGTCTCCTGGATGATGAACCCGATGGTCTTGGCCTTCCCCTCGGCCTTGAGCATGTCGAAGTAGTGCCAGGACCACTTCGGGCCGTCATCGATCACCCCGACCAGCCACTGGAAGCCGCGGGCGAAGATGTGGGTCGAGTTGGCCTCGAGCGCGATGAAGGGGATCTTGTGCTTGTCGGCCACCGTGGAGGCGGCGGCGGTGATCGGGCTCGAGTACGGCCCGAGGAGGAGGTGGACCTTGTCCACGGTCACGAGCTTCTCGTAGGACTGGAGCGAGACAGGAGGCTTCGAGGTGTCGTCGTAGACGATGAACTTGACGGGGATCCGCTTGCCGTGCTCCCGAAGCATGATCCCCCCCTGGGCGTTGATCTGCTCCGCCCAGAGCTCCATGAACTTCTTGAAGGGGGCCACCTCGTCGGAGAACGGGCCGGTGAGCGCCAGCGTCGCGCCCACCAGGATGGTGTCGGGGGCCTGGGCGGACGCCACCCGGATCCACGGGCCTGCCGCGGCCAGCACCCCGGTCGCCGCGAGCCCCTTCAGGACTGTGCGCCGTCCGATCTCCATAGATCACTCCTCCCGGCCCTTCGGCCCGCGTACCTGGTTAGCACCACGGGGTCGGCGGCGCGCGACCTCCAGATCGCCCCCGGGGCGCGCCCTCCTGTCTCTTCCGTCGCGAGACCTTCATAGCAGGCCTCCCGCCCGGTGTCAAGGCGCTCGTCCGCCCGGCGGTCGGACCGCCTACGCGCCCGCCTTCCGGGCCGCCTCCTGCTCCCGCTGCCGGAGCTCGACCCGCCGGAGCTTCCCGGTCTCGGTCCGGGGGAGCCGCTCGACGAACTCGATCCGCCGCGGGTACTTGTAGGGGGCCAGCTCGCGCTTGACGTGCTCCTGGAGCTCGGCGGCCAGCTCCTCCGAGGGCGCGACCCCGGGCTTCAGGACCACATAGGCCTTGACGACGTAGCCACGGGTCTCGTCCGGCGCGGCCACCACCGCCGACTCGGCCACGGCCTCGTGCTCGTCCAGGACGTGCTCGACCTCGGGGCCGGGGATCTTGTAGCCGCCCGAGACGATCATGTCGTCGGAGCGGCACTGGTACCAGAAGTAGCCGTCGGCGTCCCGGACGTAGACGTCGCCGGTGACGTTCCAGCCGCCGAAGCGGACGTACTCGGCCTGCCGGTCGGGCTTCCGCCAGTACTTGCAGCCGGTGGGCCCCTTGATCGCCAGGAGCCCGGCCTGGCCGGCCGGCAGCTCGTTCCCGGCCTCGTCCACGACCCGGCAGTCGTAGCCGGTCACCGGGACCCCCGTGGCGCCGGGCCGGACCCGGCCCTTCACGGAGGAGATGAAGATGTGGAACATCTCGGTGGAGCCGATCCCGTCCAGGCACTCGACGCCGGTCCGCTCCGCCCACTCCGTGTAGGTGGCGGCCGGGAGCGGCTCGGCCGCGGAGACGGCGAGCCGGAGGCTCCCCAGGTCGTAGCGCCGCTCCAGCTCCGGGACCCGGAGCATGAGCCGGTAGGAGGTGGGGGCGCAGAAGACCACGCTGATCCGGTGGCGGGCGATCGTCTCCAGCATCCGCTCAGGCTCGAACGGTCCCATGAGGACGGTGGCGGCGCCGAAGCGGAAGGGGAAGACCAGGAGCCCGCCGGTCCCGAAGGTGAACGCCAGGGTCGGGTGGCCGCCGAAGCGGTCCTCCTCGGAGGGGGTCAGGACGTAGCGCGCGTACGAATCGGCCGAGGCGAGGATGTCGCGGTGCAGGTGGACGCACCCCTTGGGGACGCCCGTGGAGCCGGAGGTGTAGGCGACCATGGCGACCTCGTCGGCCCCTGTCTCCTCGGCCTCGAGCCGCTCCGGCTGGCCCTCCAGCAGCCCCGCCCAGGCCAGGTCGCCGGCCCGGGCCTCGCCGGCGACGATGAGCTGCTTGAGGTCGGGCGCCTGGGCCCGGGCCTTCTCCAGCTCTTCGCGGAGCCCCCCCCAGACCACGGCGGCGGTGGCGCCGGCGTCGGCGGCGATGTAGGCCAGCTCGCGCGCCCGGAGCATCGGCATCGTGGCCACGGTGACGACCCCGAGCTTCTGGCAGGCGAGCCAGGTGATGATGAACTCCGGGCAGTTGGGCGTCCTGAGGAGGAGCCGGTCCCCCCGGGTGATCCCGGCCGCCCGGAGGCCGTGGGCCAGGCGGTTCACGCGCCGGGCCAGCTCGCCGTAGGTCAGGACCTGGTCCTGGGAGAAGATGGCCGGGCGCCCCCCCCGGTCGCCCTCGGCGTGTCGGTCGAGGAGCTCGCGGGCCACGTTGAGCCGCGCCGGGTAGCGGACCTCGGGCAGGGTGTAGACCCGCTCCGGCCAGAGCGCCCTCGGGGGCAGGCATTCGGCGATCGTCGCGGTCATCGCGGTTCTCCCCCTTCTTCGCCGAGGACCTCGCCCATGCCCTTCATGCCGCGGAAGAGCTCCCGCATCTCGGTCCGGATGCGGGCGATCTCGGGGTCGCCGAAGAGGTTGCGGGGCCGGGCCAGGCCCAGCTCGATGGTCCGGAGGACCCGCGTCGGCTTGTCCGAGATGATGATGACGCGGTCGGCGAGGTAGAGGGCCTCGTCGAGGTCGTGGGTGACGAAGAGGATGGTCTTGCCGGTAGAGCGCCAGATCCGGATCACCTCGTCGCGCAACCGCTCCCGGGTGTTGATGTCCAGGGCCGAGAACGGCTCGTCCATGAGGATGACCTCGGGCTCCACGGCCAGGGCCCGGGCCAGGGCGACCCGCTGGCGCTCGCCGCCCGAGAGCTGCCCGGGGTACTTCCCGGCGTCGGCGGTGAGCCCGACCATGGCGAGGTAGTGGCGGGCGCGGGCCGCCATCTCGGCGGGGTTGCCGTTGTCGTGGCGGAGCTCCATCCCCAACACGACGTTCTCCAGGGCGGTGCGCCAGGGGACCAGGCGCGGGCTCTGGAAGACGAAGGCCAGCCGGCGCCACCCCTCCTCCGGCGGGGCGCCCAGGACCCGAACGGTCCCGCTCGTGCTCCGGAGCAGCCCCCCGATGATCCGGAGGGTGGTGGACTTGCCGGAGCCCGAGGGCCCCAGGAGGCAGAGGAACTCGCCCCGGCGGACGGTGAAGCTGATCCCGTCCAGGATCAGCTGGCCGCCGAGGATCGTCCTTACGTCGTGAAACTCGATCGCCTCCATGGTCGCTACTCGGGCGCCGCGGGTCCTGTCGCTGGATCCCCTCGCTCGGCCCCGGGCCCCCGTCGCTCC
>JACPHL010000114.1 GCA_016188625.1 Candidatus Rokuibacteriota bacterium
ACTCCAACCTTAGCAGAACCCCGTGCGGGCGGCAAGGGACAAGGGAGGGTCCCCGGGGACGTGATGCCTCAGAAGCAGGTGTTACCGGAGAGTAGGTCGGGGGATTGCGGTCGGCCGGTCAGCGGCGCCCGACCTTCTCCTCCCGCCGGCCCGCCAGGAAGTGGAGGTGGAGGTGGTAGACGATCTGCCCGCCCTCGGGTCCGCAGTGGAAGGTGAGCCGGTAGCCGCGCTCTGCCACGCCTTTCATCTCCCCGATCCGCCTGGCGGTCAGGATGAGCCGCCCTACCAGGGCGGCGTCGGCCTCATCGAGGGCCATCACCGAGGGGATGTGGCGCTTGGGGATGATGAGGAGGTGAATGGGGGCCTTGGGGTAGATGTCGCGGAAGGCCAGGGTCTCGTCGTCCTCGTACTCGACCTCGGCCGGGCTCTGGCGCGCCGCGATCCGGCAGAAGACGCAGTCAGGCATCGCGGGTCCGCCCTCAGATGAGGAGGGCGATCAACAGGATGATCAGGGCGAGGAGGATCGGGAGGATCGTGGGGTCATGGCCGGCCCCGGCCGCGATGCGCTCGGCCTCGACGGCGAGCTGGTGGCGCTCGGCGGGGCTCAGGCGGACGACGCGGTCCCGGACCTCCTCTGGGCTCAGCCCCAGCCCGGCGAGGGTCTCCTGAACGATCTTCGTCTCGAGGAACGCCTCCAAAGCCTGGAGGTCCGCCTCGGCCTGGATCCCTGTGACGGCGCGCGACGGCAATGGCGCCGCCAGTCCGGGGGTCGCGGAGACGAGGAGGATCCCCGCAAGCACGATCGCCACGCCACCGTTCCGCATGGGCCTGTCCTCCCGCACAGGATCGATCGGCTTCTTCTTACCACTTACCACGGGACCGAGCCCGCTGGCAAGGCCGGCGTTCCGACAGCTCGACGGCTCGAAGGTGAACTCGTAGGGCTCGGCCTCGACGCGGAGCCTCGCCATCGCCTCCTCGGGCGCTCAGTACAGGGGGAGCTGGACGGCGTCCCCCCGGACGACGACCGTGCCCGCCTCGCCGCGGAGCCCGGCCAGGGCGTCCTCCAGGGCGCAGACCGTCGCCTGCTGGCCGCCGTCGCGGACGAAGCGGTAGGCCGCCCGGACCTTGGGACCGATGCTCCCGACCGGGAACGGCTCGTGCACCAGGTGGTGCTCGAGCTCGGCGAGGGTGACGGCGCCGAGGAAGCGCTGGGTCGGCTTGCCGAAGTCGAGGGCCACGCCGGGGACGTCGGTGAGGATCAGGAGGATGGGGGCGCCGACCTCGAGCGCCAGGCGCGCGGCCGCCAGGTCTTTGTCCACGACCGCGTCCACCCCCTGGAGCCGGCCGTCCGGGCGGCGCAGCACCGGGACCCCGCCGCCCCCGCCGGCCACCACCACCGCGCCGGCGTCCAGCAGGGCCCGGATGACGTCGATCTCGACGATGCCGATCGGCTGCGGCGAGGGGACGAGCCGCCGCCACCCGCGGGCGTCGATCTCCGCCCAGGCCTCGCCCTTCTCCCGCATCCGCCGCTCGGCCACATCGCGGGACAAGAACGGGCCCACGGGCTTGGTCGGCAGCTCGAAGGCCGGATCGTCGGCGTCCACCAGCACCTGGGTGACCAGGCTCGTCACCGGACGCGAAAGCCCCAGGGCGCCCAGCTCGTTCCGGAGCGCCTGCTGGATCATGTAGCCGATCTGCCCCTGGGTCTCGGCCCCGCAGACGTCCAGGGGGACCGGAGGGACGAGGTGCGCGGCGGCCTCGTTCTGGATCAGGAGGTTGCCGACCTGGGGGCCGTTGCCGTGGGTGAAGATCGGTTGAAACCCCTCGGCGATGAGCCTGACGATCTGCCGGCAGGTGCGCCGGACGTTCTCGAACTGCTCCTCGTAGCTGGAGAGCTCCTTGGACCGGAGGATGGCGTTGCCGCCCAGCGCGACCACGATGCGAGGGTTCATGGACGCCGTTCCCTCGGGGGCAGCCGCCTCCGGCGCACTCGAAGAGCTCTCGGACGCCGGAGGGGGTGGCGCGGTGCCACCCCCTCCGAGCTGCCCTATTACGTTGGTGGAGGGTAAGGGATTTGAACCCTCGACCTCCGGAGTGCGATTCCGGCGCTCTCCCGCTGAGCTAACCCCCCAACAGGCCACTCATTATAGCTGGCGCAGGCGCCGGACCGCAAGGCGGGAGGGCCGAGAGCGACCGGACGATCCTCCTCGCGCGGGCCACCGCGAGCGTCAGGCCGTCCCCTGGGCCTGAGGGCTCGCGGGCGCGGGCGCCTTCGGGGTGAGCAGGCCCAGGAGGGGCCCGAAGATATCGAGCGGGATGGGGACGAAGGTCGTCGTGGCCCGGTCCGAGGCGATCTCGCGCATGGTCTGGAGGTAACGGAGCTGGACCGAGATCGGCTGGGAGGCCAGGACCCCCGCGGCCTGGGAGAGCCGTTCGGCCGCCTGGAACTCCCCCTCGGCGCCGATGATCTTGGCGCGCCGCTCCCGCTCCGCCGTGGCCTGGAGGGCGATGGCCCGGACCATGTCCTGCGGGAGGTCCACGTGCTTGACCTCCACCGTGCTCACCTTGATCCCCCAGGGGTCGGTGTGCTCGTCGATGATCCGCTGGAGCTGCTGGTTGATCTTGTCGCGCGCGGAGAGGAGGTCGTCGAGGTCCACCTGCCCGAGGACGGAGCGGAGGGTGGTCTGGGCGATCTGGGAGGTGGCGTAGAGGAAGTCCTCCACCTCCACGATGGCCCGGCGGGGGTCGATCACCCGGAAGTAGATGACCGCGTTCACCTTGACCGAGACGTTGTCGCGGGTGATCACGTCCTGGGGCGCGACGTCCATGGTGACGGTCCGGAGGCTCACCCGGACCATCTTGTCCACCAGGGGGATCAGGAGGATGAGGCCGGGCCCCTTGGCCGCGATGAGGCGCCCGAGCCGGAAGATCACGCCGCGCTCGTACTCCCGCAGGATCTTGATGGCGGCGCTGAGGATGAACAGGACGACGACGATGACGGGCACGAGGCCCACGGCGAGATCCATGCTCCCCTCCTACGGCCCTGCGGCCTTCTTGACCTTCAGGGTCAACCCCTCCCGGCCGACCACCTTGATCCGCTCCCCTTCCCCGATCGGCTCCCCCTCGGCCACCGCGCGCCAGAGCGCGCCGTCCACGAAGACCTGCCCCTCCGGGCCGAGGGCCGAGCGCGCGACCCCCACCACCCCGATCAGCCCCTCCGAGCCCGTCGCCGGCCGGAGGAGCTGGGCCCGGACCCCGGCCGTCACCGCGAAGAGGAAGAGGCCCACCGTCGTCGCCACCATCGGCAGGATGACCGCCCAGGAGATCCGGAGCCCCGCCCCGGCGGGGGTGGGGGCGTCGATGAGCATGATGGAGCCGAGGAGGAGGGAGATGACGCCCCCGATGGTGAGGACCCCGTGGCTGACGACCTTGATCTCGGCGATGAGGAGGACGATGCCGAACAGGATGAGGAGGAGACCCGCCCAGTTGAAGGGGAGGCTCTGCAGCGCGAAGAAGGCGAGGATCAGGGAGATCCCGCCGATGACGCCCGGGAGGATGACCCCGGGGTTGGCGAGCTCGAAGAAGAGGCCGAGCATCCCCAGCATCAGGAGGATGTAGGCGATGTTGGGATCCGTGATCAGGTTGAGGAAGCGGTCCCGCCAGCCGATCTCGATCCGCTGGACCGAGGCGTCCTTGGTGTGGAGGACCACGGGCCCCTTGACGGTCTTGACCGTCCGGCCGTCGGCCTTGACGAGGAGGTCGGAGACGTTCTCGGCCACGAAGTCCACGACGTTGAGCTTCACCGCCTCCCGCTCGGTGATCGCCACGCTCTTCCGCACCGCCTGCTCGGCCCACTCGGCGTTCCGGCCCCGCTCCCGCGCCACGGACTTGATGAAGGCGACCGCGTCGTTGGTAATCTTCTCCAGGCTGGTCTTGTCGGCCTGCCCCTGGCCGATGGCGACCGGGTGGGCGGCCCCGATGTTGGTCGCGGGGGCCATGGCCGCCACGTGGGCCGCCATGGTGATGAAGACCCCGGCGGACGCGGCGCGGGCCCCGGTGGGCGAGACGTAGACGATGACCGGGACCTGGCTGTTGAGCATCGCCTGGACGATGGAGCGCATGGAGCGCTCGAGCCCGCCGGGGGTATCGAGCTGGACGATGAGGGCCTGGGACCCCTGCCGCTGGACCTGGCCGATCGCCTGCTCGATCAACCGGTAGCTGACCGGGCTGATGACCCCCTCGATCTGGATCAGCGAGCCGGGCGCGGCTGCGCCGGCGGGGTGGCCCGCCGCCAGGAAGAGGATGGCGAGGAGCGCGATCGCGAAGCGCCGGCCCACGGGTACAAAACCTCCAAAAAATCGGTGGTTGGCATCACTATAGCACAACTGCCGGGCGGAGCAAGCCCCACGGAGGACCCCGCGCCTGCCGCAGAGCACAGACCGGGAATGTAGCCAAGTCAAACCTTGGGGAGTCTACCCCCCCGGCAGGCCCCGAAGCCGGACGCTTCACCCGCTACGGCCTCACGGCCGTGCGGGGATCGCGCGCTAAAGAGCAACGGCGCCCAGGGGGAGGCGGCGGCCCCGAGCGGAACGTTAAGCGGAGCGACGCGGGTGCCCGCCGTGAGCGAGCCGGGTGGGGACGCCGGCTCGCGGGCTCAGAACGAAGAAGGAGGGGCCCCGCCCGGCGAGCCACTGGCGGGCGCGCCGCGGAGCGTGTGGAGCGAGGGGCTGACGCCTCACCGCTCGGGCGCCCGGGGCGCGGAGCCCCCCTCCGGGTTATTTACCCAGGGCGAGGAGGCAGACGAACTCGAAGAGGAGGTTGGCGGCCAGGAGCGCCGTGATCTGGCCCGGGCTGTCGTACTGGGGGGCGACCTCGACGAGATCGAAGCCGACCAGCTCGAGGCCCCGGAGGGCGCGCACCAGGGCGAGGGCCTGGGCGCTCGTCAGGCCGCCGACCTCCGGGGTCCCGGTGCCGGGGGCGTAGGCCGGGTCCACGGCGTCGATGTCGAAGGAGCAGTAGACCTTCCCGCCCCGGAGCCGCTGGAGGCGCTCCTCCACCCAGCCGACCCCCCGCTCGTGGATCGTCTCGACCCGGATGACCTCCATCCCGTGGGTGGCCTGGAAGGCGAAGTCGTCCGCCGCGTAGAGGGAGCCGCGAATCCCGAGCTGGATCGTCCGGGCCGGGTCGATCAGGCGCTCCTCTACCGCCCGCCGGAACATCGTCCCGTGGAAGTACCTCGAGCCGAAGTACTCGTCCCAGGTGTCGGGGTGGGAGTCGAAGTGGACGAGCCCGACCGGGCCGTGGCGGCGCGCCACCGCCCGGAGGAGCGGGAGCGAGACGGAATGATCGCCCCCCACCGCGCCCGGGACGGCCCCGGCGGCCAGGATCTCCGCCACCGCCTTCTCGATGATCTCGTAGGTCCGCTCGATGGAGACCGGCGAGATATCGATGTCCCCGTAGTCCGCGACCCGG
>JACPHL010000011.1 GCA_016188625.1 Candidatus Rokuibacteriota bacterium
AAGCCCACCTTTCGCCAGGCCGGCTGCGCCGCTGGCGAAAGGCTTCGGGGCCTGCCTCCCCCCCAAAGCCCTACTATTAATAAGACCATGCTGCGCGAGCTGAGCGTTCGGAACCTGGCCGTCATCGAATCCGTGACCGTCCCCTTCGGGCCCGGCCTCAACGTCCTGACCGGGGAGACCGGCGCCGGCAAGTCGATCCTCATCGACGCCCTCACCCTGCTCCTGGGGGAGCGCGCCCAGACCGACGCGATCCGCGCCGGGGCCGAGGCCGCGACCATCGCCGCGCTCTTCGAGGTGGAGCCGAAGGGCCCGGTCGCCGCCCTCCTGGGGGAGCTCGGCTACGCCCCCGAGGAGCCCCTGATCCTGCGCCGCGAGCTCTCCCGCGCCGGCCGGAGCCGGGCCTTCGTCAACGACGCCCCGGCCACCCTGGCGCTGCTCGAGCGCCTGGGCGAGGCCCTGGTGGAGCTCCACGGCCAGCACGAGCACCAGGCCCTTCTCCGGCCGGCGCGCCACCTCGACCTCCTGGACGGCTACGCCGGACTCCTCCCCCTCCGCGAGGATCTCCGCCGTCGCTACGAGGAGTGGGCGACCCTCGAGGCGGAACTCGCCGGCCTCAGCGAGGCCGACGCCGACCGCGCCCGCCGGGAGGGGCTGGCCCGGACCGCGATCGAGGAGATCGACGCGGCCCGGGTGGCGCCCGGGGAGGAGGAAGAGCTCCGGGTGGAGCGGCGCCGTCTCCAGCACGCCGAGCGGCTCTTCGAGGCCGCGAGCGAGGCCTACGCCTCCCTCTACGACGATCCGGCCTCGGCCGTGACCCGCGTCGCCCGGGCCGCCGCCCGGCTCCGGGACCTCGCCCGGGTGGACGAGCGGCTGGCCCCGGTCGTCGAGGGGCTCGAGGCGGCGAGCGTCCAGCTCGACGAGGCGGCGCGAAGCCTCCGGGGGTACCGCGACGGGATTACCGTGGACCCCCAGCGGCTCGAGGAGATCGAGCGTCGACTGGACGAGCTGGGCCGGCTGAAGCGGAAGTACGGGGAGACGGTGGAGGCCGTCCTGGCCGCCCGCGAGGCCCGGGCCCGGGAGCTCGAGACACTGGGCCGCGGGGAGGAGCGGGCCCGCGAGCTGACGGCCCGCCTGGCCGAGATCCGGGAGGCGCTCGAGCGGGACGCCCTCGCGCTCTCGCGTCGCCGGGAGCGGGCGGCCCGGGAGCTGGCGCGCCGGGTCATCGCCGAGATCGGCGGGCTCGGAATGGCCGACGCGGAGTTCCGCATCCGGCTCCACCGGGAGCCCGCGTCCCAGGGCGGGCTCGCGGCCGGGCCGGAGCGCTGGCAGGTGGGACCGCGCGGCGTGGACCAGGCCGAGTTCCTCTTCGCGGCTAACCCCGGGGAGGAGCCCAAGCCCCTGACCAGGATCGCCTCGGGCGGCGAGCTCTCCCGGACGATGCTCGCCCTGAAGGTCCTCCTGGCCCAGCACGACGCGGTCCCCGTCCTGATCTTCGACGAGGTGGACGCCGGGATCGGCGGGCGGACCGCGGACACGGTCGGGCGGAAGCTCCGCCAGGTCGCCCGGAGCCGCCAGGTCCTCTGCGTCACCCATCTCCCCCAGATCGCCTGCTACGCCGACCACCACCTCCGGGTGGAGAAGGCGGCGGCGGGGGAGCGGGTGCGCGCGACGGTCCAGCCCCTCGGGGGCGAGGAGCGGATCCGGGAGGTGGCTCGGATGCTCGGCGGCGAGGCGGTCACCGACTCGAGCCTCCGCCATGCCCGCGAGCTCATCGCCGCGGCCCGCGCCCGGGCGGCGAAGTAGACCAGCCCGGCGCCGCCCGCCCCATTTTTTTCCTTGACAGTTTTTTCGCCCGGTCCGTATAATCGCGCCGGTTTGCACCCTCATTCACAAGCGGTGAAGGAAGAAGGAGGAAGGGAGAAGATGGGCAAGACCGGGAAGGTGAAGTGGTTCAGCGACGCGAAGGGGTACGGGTTCATCGAGCAGGAGGACGGCGAAGACGTCTTCGTCCATTACTCGGCCATCCAGGGCGAGGGCTTCAAGACCCTCTCCGAGGGCCAGAAGGTGGAGTTCGAGGTGAGCCAGGGCCCCAAGGGGCTCCAGGCCACCCGCGTGGTCAAGCTCTAACCGCGCCCTCGCCCCTCCCTTCGACCCCCGGCCGCCTCAGGCGGTCGGGGGTCCTTTTTTCTCCCGCCCCGGGCTTTGGGGTAGAATAGGGTTGTATGCTCGATCTCCTTCTGCGGAAGGTCTTCGGCTCGAAGCACGAGCGGGACATCAAGCGCCTCAAACCGCTGGTCGCCGCCATCAACGAGCCGGAACCCTCCGTCCAGGCCCTCGCCGACGAGGCCCTCCGGGCCAAGACGGATGAGCTCCGAACGCGGCTGGCCGACGGCGCGGACCTCGACGACCTCCTCCCGGAGGCCTTCGCCGCCGCCCGCGAGGCCGGGCGCCGGGGCCTCGGGATGCGCCACTTCGACGTCCAGCTCATCGGCGGGCTCGTCCTCCACCAGGGCAAGATCGCCGAGATGGCGACCGGGGAGGGGAAGACCCTCGTCGCCACCCTGCCGGCCTACCTCAACGCCCTCACCCGCCGGGGGGTCCACATCGTCACGGTCAACGACTACCTGGCCCGGCGCGACACCCAGTGGATGGGGCCCCTCTACCACCGCCTCGGGCTCAGCGTGGGGGTGATCCAGCACGAGGCCTCCTTCCTCTACGACCCCGCCTACCCCTCCGCCGACGCCAGGTTCGCGAGCCTCCGTCCCTGCTCGCGCCGAGAGGCGTACCTGGCGGACATCACCTACGGGACCAACAACGAGTTCGGCTTCGACTACCTCCGCGACAACATGCGCTTCTCCCCGGAGGAGCTCGTTCAGCGGGAGCTGCACTACGCCATCGTGGACGAGGTGGACTCGATCCTGATCGACGAGGCCCGGACCCCCCTGATCATCTCCGGCCCGGCCGAGGAGTCCACGGACAAGTACTACAAGATCGACCGGGTCATCCCCCGCCTCCGGCGCGCGGCCACCATCACCGAGGGGAAGCTCCACGAGATCGAGGCCACCAGCGTCGGTGACTACATCGTGGACGAGAAGGCCAAGACCGTGAGCCTGACCGAGGCCGGGATCGCCCGCTGCGAGCAGCTCCTCGGGGTCGACAACATCTACGACCCCATCCACATCGACACCCTCCACCACATCCACCAGGGCCTCCGGGCCCACGCCCTGTTCAAGCGCGACCGGGACTACATGGTGAAGGACGGCCAGGTGATCATCGTGGACGAGTTCACCGGCCGGCTGATGCCCGGCCGCCGCTGGTCCGACGGGCTTCATCAGGCCGTCGAGGCCAAGGAGGGGGTCCGGATCGAGCGGGAGAACCAGACCCTGGCCACCATCACCTTCCAGAACTACTTCCGGATGTACGAGAAGCTGGCAGGGATGACCGGGACCGCCGACACCGAGGCCGCGGAGTTCGCCAAGATCTACAAGCTCGACGTCGTCGTGATCCCCCCCAACCGCTCCCTCATCCGCACCAACCACCCCGACGTCGTCTACAAGAGCGAGGAGGAGAAGTTCAACGCGGTCCTCGAGGAGATCCGCCAGCTCCATGAGGTCGGCCGACCGGTCCTGGTGGGGACGGTCTCCATCGAGAAGTCCGAGCGGCTCGCCCGCCTCCTCAAGCGGCACGGGATCCCGCACCAGGTCCTGAACGCCAAGTACCACGAGAAGGAGGCCGAGATCGTCGCCCAGGCCGGCCGGTTCAAGGGGGTGACCATCGCGACCAACATGGCGGGGCGGGGGACTGACATCCTCCTCGGGGGGAACCCGGACTCCCTGGCCAAGGAGTTCCTGCGCAAGAAGGGGCTGGACCCGCTGGCCGCTCCGGAGGAGGAGCGGCGGCGCGCCCACGAGGAGACACGGCGCATCACCGAGGAGGAGCACCGGCGGGTGGTGGAGCTGGGGGGCCTTCACATCCTCGGCACCGAGCGTCATGAGTCGCGCCGGATCGACAACCAGCTCCGCGGCCGCGCCGGCCGGCAGGGGGACCCGGGCTCCTCGCGCTTCTACCTGTCGCTCGAGGACGACCTCCTCCGGATCTTCGGCTCGCAGCGGATCTCCAAGATCATGGACCGGCTGGGGATGGAGGAGGGCGAGCCCATCGAGCACAAGCTCGTCACCCGGGCCATCGCCACCGCCCAGAGGCGGGTCGAGACCCACAACTTCGAGATCCGGAAGCACCTCCTTGAGTATGACGATGTCATGAACAGGCAGCGCGAGGTCATCTACGGGATGCGGCGGGAGATTCTGGAAGGGGAGAGTCAGGAGGAGACGATCCGGGAGTGGACCGAGGACCTGACGACGGGCTTCCTGGACGTCTACGCGGGCGCGGACGCGCACCCGGAGGACTGGGACCTCAACGGTCTCAACGAGGCGCTGCACCGGCAGTTCGACCTGCGCCTGCCCGGGGAGGCTCAGCACGGGGAGGCCGCCTCGCGGGAAGGGCTGGAGGAGCTCGTCCGGGACGCCGTGGAGTCGCGCTACAAAGCGCGCGAGGAGGCGGTGGGCGCGGACGGCATGAGAAACCTGGAGCGCGTGGTGATGCTCCAGGTCAGCGACGCGCAGTGGAAGGACCATCTGCTGTCCATGGACCACTGGAAGGAAGGGATCGGCCTCCGCGGCTACGGCCAGCGCGACCCGCTGACCGAATACAAGCGGGAAGCCTTCGATCTCTTCCAGGAGATGGTCGAGCGGGTCAAGGCCACCGTGGTGGAGTGGCTCTTCAAGATCCAGCTCGTGCGGGAGGCCGCGCCCGAGGTGCGGCGGAGCCCCTGGGCCGACGCCCGCGAGTCCCGGGGCGAGAGCATGGAGGTGGCCTCCGCCGCGCGTCCCGCTGTCAGGAACGCCAGCGGCCAGAAGGTCGGGCGGAACGACCCCTGCCCCTGCGGCT
>JACPHL010000119.1 GCA_016188625.1 Candidatus Rokuibacteriota bacterium
TCGGGCTCCTGTGCTATGATGAAATTCACCGCACCGGACCCATGCGCATCCGTTCCGTCAGGCCCACTTGGTTGGCTGCTGTCCTCTTGATCCTCCTCGGGGGGTGCGGGCTGGACTCCCCGATGACCACCGTCCTGCCGAAGTCCGACCTCGGGCAGGAGATCCACGACCTCTTCATGAACATCGCCGGCTGGTCGCTCTTCATCTTCGTGGTCGTCGAGGCGCTCCTGCTCTTCGTCATCTGGCGCTATCGGGACCGCCCCGGCCGGGCCGAGCCCAGGCCGATCCACGGCCACCTCGGCCTCGAGCTGATCTGGACCCTCATCCCGGTGGTGATCGTCGTCTCCATCGCGGTCCCCACCATCGCCGTGGTCTTCAGGACCCACGCCCCGCCGCCGGCGGAGGCCCTGAAGGTCGAGGTGGTCGGCCATCAGTGGTGGTGGGAGATCCGCTACCCGGACCTCGGGGTCAGGACGGCCAACGAGCTCCACCTCCCGGCCGGCCGGCCGGTGCGCCTCGCCCTCACCTCGGCCGACGTCATCCACAGCTTCTGGGTCCCCCAGCTCGGCGGCAAGCGGGACCTGATCCCCGGCAAGGTCAACCACCTGATCTTCACGGTCGCCGCGCCGGGCGAGTACCCGGGTCAGTGCGCCGAGTTCTGCGGGGTCTCCCACGCCAACATGCGCCTCCGGGTGGTGGCCCAGGTGCCCGCGGAGTTCGAGGGGTGGGCCGCGCGCCAGAAGGCCCCGCCGGCCCCGCCGACCGGCGCGGCCGCCGAGGGGCGGGAGGTCTTTCAGGCCTCGGCCTGCGTGGCCTGTCACGCCATCCAGGGCGTCGCCGTCGGCGTGGTCGGGCCCGATCTCACCCACATGGGCAGCCGGAAGACCCTGGCGGGCGGACTGCTTCCCAACACGCCCGAGCAGATGAGCCGCTGGCTCGCCGACCCGCCGGCGGTCAAGCCCGGGAGCCGGATGCCGAAGCTCCCGCTCACCGACGAGCAGATCGCCGCCCTGGTCGCCTACCTCGAGAGCCTCCGATGACCGGGGCGCGCGGGGTCTGGGGCTGGATCACGACCGTCGATCACAAGCGGATCGGCATCCTCTACGGGGTCACCGCCTTCGTCTTCTTCCTCGTGGGCGGCATCGAGGCCCTCGTGATCCGGCTCCAGCTCGCGCGGCCCGACAGCGCGGTGGTGAGCGCCGAGACCTTCAACCAGCTCTTCACCATGCACGGGACCACCATGATCTTCCTCGCGGTGATGCCCCTCGGCGCCGCCTTCTTCAACTACCTGATCCCGCTCATGATCGGGGCGCGCGACGTCGCCTTCCCCCGCCTCAACGCGCTCTCGTACTGGGTCTTCCTCTCCGGGGGGCTCTTCCTCAACGCGAGCTTCCTGTTCGGCGCCGCCCCGAACGCCGGCTGGTTCGGCTACGCGAACCTGACCGCCAGGCAGTTCTCCCCGGGCCCCGCCATCGACTTCTGGCTGCTCGGCCTCCTGGTCCTCGGGGTCTCCTCCCTCATCGCGGGGTTCAACTTCATCGTGACGATCCTGAACATGCGGGCGCCCGGGATGACCTTCATGCGGCTCCCGGTCTTCGTCTGGATGACGCTGATCACCCAGTTCCTGATCGTCCTGGCCTTCCCGACCATCACCGTCGGCCTCTTCCTGCTCTTCTTCGACCGCTACCTCGGCACGGGCTTCTACGACCCCCTGGTCGGCGGGAACCCCCTCCTCTGGCAGCACCTCTTCTGGCTCTTCGGCCACCCGGAGGTCTACATCCTGATCCTCCCGGCCATGGGGATCGTCTCAGAGGTTCTCCCCACCTTCGCCCGGAAGCCGCTCTTCGGCTACCCCGTGGTCGTCTACTCGGGGATCCTGATCGGGTTCTTCGGGTTCGGGGTGTGGAGCCACCATATGTTCACGGTGGGTCTCGGGGCCGTCGCCGACGCCGCCTTCTCCCTGGCCACGATGCTGATCGGCATCCCCACCGGGGTGAAGATCTTCAACTGGCTCGCCACGCTGTGGGGCGGCGCCATCCGGGCCCGGACGCCGCTGTACTTCGCGGTGGGGTTCATCGCCATGTTCCTCATGGGCGGGCTCTCGGGGATCATGCACGCCTCGCCGCCCGTGGACATGCAGCAGCAGGACTCCTACTTCGTCGTCGCCCACCTCCACTACGTCCTGGTCGGCGGGAGCCTCTTCGGCCTCTTCGCGGGGATCTACTACTGGTGGCCCAAGATGACGGGGCGGCTGCTCAGCGACCGGCTCGGCAAGCTGAACTTCTGGCTGCTCCTCGTCGGCTTCAACGCGACCTTCTTCCCGATGCACTTCCTCGGGCTCATGGGCATGCCCCGCCGCCTCTACACCTATTCGGGCGCCCTCGGCTGGGACTTCTGGAATTTCGTGTCCACCGTCGGGGCGTTCCTCATCGCGCTCTCCGTCCTGGTCTTCATCGTTCCTGACCCCTGGGACGGGCGGACCCTGGAGTGGACGCTCCCCTCGCCGCCGCCGGTCCACAACTTCGAGGAGATCCCGACCGTGGCCCACCGGGACGAGCTCTGGGCGCGGAAGCGGCGCCGGCCGGCCGCGCCGCCCGCGCCCCGCGAGCCCGCACCTGTCCCCGCCCACGCGCCCCACGGCATCCACCTCCCCCCGCCCTCCATCTACCCGATCATCGTGGCGGGCGGGATCCTGCTCGTCGCCGTGGGGGCCCTGGCCCACCTGGCCGTCAGCGCCCTCGGCGGACTCCTCGTCGCGTACGGGATCTACCGCTGGGCCTTCGAGTACGGCGGCCCGGGGCGGGGCCACCCGGTCCCGCTCGAGGAGACCAGCCTCGGGCTCGATCACCGGAAGACCGGCTTCTGGGCCTTCCTGGGCTCCGAGTGCATGTTCTTCGCCTCCCTGATCGCCACCTACATGGCCTACAAGGGCAAGAGCCTGAGCGGCCCCTACCCCCACGAGATCCTCAACATCCCGCTGACCTCGATCAGCACCTTCGTCCTGCTGATGTCGAGCCTCCTGATGGTCCTGGCCCTGGCCGCGGTCCAGCGCGGTGACCGGCTCGGGGCGAAGCTCTGGCTCTTCGGGACGGCCTTCTTCGGGCTGATCTTCCTGGGCTTCCAGGCGTACGAGTTCATCGAGTTCGTCCACGAGGGCCTCACGCTCCAGGTCAACCTCTTCGGGGCCACCTTCTTCGTGCTCACGGGCTTCCACGGCGCCCACGTGACGGTCGGGGTGATCTGGCTCCTCTCGCTCTGGGTCCTGGCGCTCCGGGAGCGCCTCGGCCCCGCCGACGCCGTGCTGGTAGAGGTCGCGGGGCTCTACTGGCACTTCGTGGACATCGTCTGGATCGCGATCTTCACGCTGATCTACCTGATCCAGTAGGGGACATTCATGACCGAGCCCGCCCACGAGATCCACCCCCCGATCCGGGCGTACCTCGTGATCGCGGCGGTCCTGGCCGTGATCACGGCGGTCGAGGTGACGGTCTTCTACATCACCTGGCTGGCCCGCTTCCTGGTCCCCATCCTGCTCGTCCTCTCCACGGCCAAGTTCGCCCTCGTCGTCATGTTCTTCATGCACCTCCGCTCCGACAGCCGGGTCTTCAGCGGGCTCTTCGCGGGCCCGCTCGCCATCGCCATCGCCATCGTCATGGTCCTGATGGCGCTCTTCGGGGCCTTCGTCGTCGGCCGGCCGTGAGAGGGTAGCGGAGATGGAGTGGGGCCGCTGGGAGGTGCACCCCGAGGTCGGGCTGGGCCTTTCGCTCCTGGCCGCCGCCTACCTCCTCGGGGTGGGGCCCTTGCGCCGCCGCGGGGGGGCCGGGCGGCTGACCCCGGGCCACCCGATCGCCTTCCTCGGAGGGCTTGCCGTCACGTTCCTGGCGCTGACCGGACCCCTCCACGACCTCGCCGACCGCTACCTCTTCAGCGCCCACATGGTGCAGCACCTCCTGCTCACCCTGGTGATCCCGCCCCTGCTCCTGGCGGGCACGCCCGGCTGGCTCCTCCGCCCGCTCCTCGCGGGCCGCATGCGGCTCGCCCGGCCGCTGGCCCGCGCCCCGGTGGCGTTCGCGGTCTACACCGTCGTCCTCGTGGCCTGGCACCTGCCGCTCCTCTACGAGGCGGCGATGCGGGATCATGGCCTCCACGTCGTCCAGCACCTCACCCTCATGGCGGCCGGGCTCTGGCTCTTCTGGCCCATCCTGAGCCCGCTCCCCGAGCTGCCCCGCCTCCCGCCCCCGGCCCAGATGCTCTACCTCTTCCTCGCCGGGGTCCCGATGGTGCTGATCGCCGCGCCCATCACGCTGGCGGATGAGGTCCTCTACCCCTTCTACGCCGGGGCGCCGCGCCTCTTCGGCCTCACGCCGCTCGGCGATCAGCGCGCCGGGGGCGTTATCATGTGGGTGCCGGGGACGCTGGTCTTCCTGATCGCCATCACCTTCGTCTTCTTCCGATGGGTCCGCGCGGAGGCCGAGCCCGAGGAGCCCTCGGCCCGGCTCGGCGCGCCCCGGGAGGACGGCCATGGAGCTCATTGACCGCCGCCTGATCCGCGAAGGGATCGTGGCCGGGGTGATCGGGGCCGCGCTCGTGGCCCTCTGGTTCCTCCTGGTGGACGCCCTCCAGGGCCAGCCCTTCCGCACCCCGGCCCTGCTCGGGGCCGCGGTGTTCCAGGGGCTGCGCGAGCCCACCGAGGCCGTGGCCATCACGGCGGGCGCGGTGGCGGGGTACAGCGTGCTCCACGGCCTCGCCTTCATCGCCTTCGGGATCCTCTGCGCGACCCTGATCGTCAGCGCCGAGCGCGAGCCCGCCATGCTCCTGGCCTTCATCGCCCTCTTCGCCTGCTTCTCGGTCTTCTTCCTCGGGCTCCTCTGGGTCCTGGCGGCGTGGCTCCTGGGCGCCCTCCCGTGGTGGGAGATCCTCGTCGCCAACCTCCTGGCCGCCGGGGGGATGCTCGCCTACTTCTTCCTCGGCCACCGGGCCCTGGGCCGGGCCCTGCTGGGGTCCCTGGCGGGCGTCCTCCCGGAAGGGGTCGTGGCCGGGCTGCTCGGGGCGGCCATCGTCGCGGCCTGGTTCCTGATCGTCGATACCCTTCAGGGCCGGCCGTTCTTCACCCCCGCGCTCCTCGGGGCCGCCGTGTTCGAGGGGCTCCAGGATCCCGCGCTCCTCCAGATGAGCCTCGGCGTGATCCTCGGCTACACCGTCCTGCACGGGGCCGCCTTCGTCGCCTTCGGGATCCTCTGCGCGATCCTGATCGTCGCCGCGGAGCGCGAGCCGGGGCTCGCCTGGGCCTTCCTGGCGCTGCTGGTCTCCTTCGAGGTCTTCTTCCTGGCCCTGGACCGGCTCTTCGCCGAGTCTGTCCTCGGCGCCCTGGTCTGGTGGGCGATCCTCGTCGGGAACCTCCTGGCCGCGGGCGGGATGCTGGCCTACTTCTTCCTCCGGCATCGGGCGCTGGGCCGGGCCCTGCTGGGGGATTGGGCGGGGGTGATCCGCGAGGGGATCGTGGCCGGGCTGCTCGGGGCGTCCATCGTGGCGGTCTGGTTCCTCGCCTACGACGCCTTCAAGGGGCAGCCCCTCCGGACCCCCGCGCTCCTCGGGGCCGCCGTCTTCCAGGGGCTTACCGACCCCGCGGCCGTCGAGATCAGCCTCGGGGTGATCCTGGGCTACACCGTCCTGCATGGCCTGGCCTTCGCGGTCTTCGGGATGGTGGTGGCCGTGCTGCTGGTGGCCGCGGAGCGCCAGCCGGTCCTGCTCCTGGGCCTCTTCATGCTCTTGGCGGCCTTCGAGGTCTTCTTCTTCGGCGTCGTCATGATCTTCGGCCAATCGCTCGTGGGCGCCCTGCTCTGGTGGGAGATCTTCGTGGCCAACCTGCTGGCCCTGGCGGGGATGCTGCTGTACTTCTTCCTCGGCCACCGGGCCCTGGGGCGGCGGCTCATGGAGACCTGGCCCCCCCGCGAGGAGGCGTGAGCCGCCCGGTGGCGTTCCCTCATCCGGTCACGCTGTTGGGCTGACCCCGAGTCCGCCGTGATCCCGCAGTGGGCGTGGGGGCTGCTTCAGCCGTACGTCCGGAAGCGGCTCGAGGCCCGCCGAGCGGCCCCGACGCCGGCGGCCATCCTGGACGAGCTGGGGGCGATCTGGCCCGGGCTCTCCGTCGTCCTCATGGTGCAGGAGCCGTGGATGTCCACCATCCGCTTCAAGCGCCTCGCGCGCCTTCAGGCGGGGGAGATGCGGCCGTTCCTCGAGGCGCCCGAGGGGTACCTCGCCGAGCGCTTCGGCGGGGGGAAGTTCAAGGTCAACTTCCACCACGGGATGCACTTCGTGGCCACCAAGAACTTCAAGCCCGCCGGGCCGCCCCGCTGGCAGGACTTCCCCGAGCTGGAGGAGTGACGGGTTGACCATCTGCTCCGGGGTGACCACGACCTGGATTCCGGCGCAATTCATGACGGAATAACCTGAGGGGGCCGTGCCCGCGGTTCAGCGAGGGCGGGGCGGACGCCGGAGGCAGGTCTCCGGCGAGGCGCCGGAGGCGCTCGCGTCCGGCTGAGCGCAATCCCGCGGGAGGGCCGGGCCGCTCACCGTCGTGCCGTCTGCCCGCGGGCGGCTCCCCCGAGGAGACCGGCGTACCCGGCCTCGTCGAGGAACTGCCGGATGCTGGCCAGGGGGATCACATAGGTCTCCCCGGGGACGGGCACAGAGATGTACCGGGGCGAGGTCGCGTCGCCCAGCGTCACCCTGGCCGTCCCGTACCCCTCCACGAGCCCGATCAGGCTTCCGGTGCGCATCTCGTAGACACCGCCCCCGCTGGCGCCGTAGCTCACGGAGGCGTCCACCATGAGCTTCGGGGGTAGCCCCTTGTCTCCGGGCCCGTCCGGGTTGATCTGGCTCACGATACCGCTGACCAGCGTCATGTTGCGGCCCCAGGGGAACGCAATGACCCAGATCGCCTCGCCCAGCGCCGTCGGCCGCAACCCCGGCCGGGCCGCGACGCACCGGGCGGTCTGGGCGCGGAGGAGGGCGAGGTCCAGCCTGTCGGTCTCGCGCTCGGCGAGGACGGTGGCGGGCACCTTGGTTCCGGCGCCCCGGTGCCGGTCGAACAGGACGTAGATCTCCTCCAGACCGGACAGGCGGTTGACCGTGTGACCGCTCGTGAGGACGAAGCACTCGCTCCCCTGGGCGGACGGCCGCGCGGCGATCACGACGCCGGACGCGCTCCGGAAGCGTGTGCCGTCCCGTTCGAGGACGACCTGGACGGAGGAGGGCAGGATCGCCTCGAGGATCTGCTCGCGCGTAGGCTCCGCGAACCGGCGGGTCGTGCACCCGGTCACGACCGCGAGGAGCAGCGCGCCCGCGGCCAGGCGTGGCACCAGGTGACGTCCCTTACGCATCGGCCTGATGGTAATGCGGGCGAAGCGGATGCGCAAGGAGTTTTCTGCCCCGGGCAGGAGGGGCCCCCTGGAACCCGTGCAACTTTTCCCGGCTTCCGGGTAGTCGTTACACCCCCCGCGTCCAGCCGGGGACGCTTTGCCTGCGGCTCCCACACCTCGGCGATCCGAGTCAAGCCAAGGAAATCGACAAAGATCAAAACGTTTCCGCATGGGCGCGATACCGATGGGCAGCCGTTGGCAAGGCGATTGCAGGCCAAGCCTCAGGGGGGGATCGCCGGGGGGGACGAAAAGGAAGAGAGCGATCCCCCGAGGAGGTCTCGACGATGAAGGCTGTGTTGAGGAAGGGGCTCCTCGTCCCGGTCATCGGGCTCTCCCTGGTCGCGCTGACGCCCGGCTGCGCGACCCTCGGCGGGGCGGCGATCGGCGCCGGTAGCGGCGCCGCGATCGGAGCGGGGCTGGACGACGAGGACCGCGCGCGGGGGGCGAAGAAGGGAGCCCTGATCGGCGCCGGCGTCGGGGCCGCCGCGGGTACGATCTACGGGGCGACCCGGTAGGCCCCCCGCGGGCCGGCCTAGCGGAACGGAGACCGCCCACCAAC
>JACPHL010000122.1 GCA_016188625.1 Candidatus Rokuibacteriota bacterium
ACGAGGGCGCCGTCCTCATGGCGTGGGGGCGCTACTGGCGGGCGCGACCATGACGAGCCTCGCGCCCCTGTTCGGCCGGCCGAAGGCCCTGATCGGGATGGTGCATCTCCTCCCCCTCCCGGGCAGCCCCCGCTGGGGCGGGCGCCTGGAGGCGGTCATCGAGCGGGCGCTGGCCGACGCCCGGGCCCTCGAGGGGGGCGGGATGCAGGGGTGCCTGGTGGAGAACTACGGGGACGCCCCGTTCACGCGCGGGGCCGTGGACCCGGCCACCGTGGCGGCGATGACCGCGGTCGTCGCCGCGCTCCGCCGGGCCCTGCGGATCCCCCTCGGGGTCAACGTCCTGAAGAACGACGCGCGCGCCGCGCTGGCGGTGGCCGCCGCCGCCGAGGCCGCCTTCGTCCGCGTCAACGTCCACGTCGGGGCCGTGGTGGGCGACCAGGGGATCATCCAGGGGGAGGCGTACGAGACGCTCCGCTACCGCCGGCTCCTGGGGGCTGAGGTCCGGCTCTTCGCCGATGTCCAGGGGAAGCACGCGGTCTCGCTCGCCCCGGTGGAGCTCGAGCAGGAGGCCCGCGACGCGGCCTACCGCGGCCTGGCCGACGCCCTGGTGGTCTCCGGGAAGGCGACCGGGGAGGCCACCCCGCTGGAGGAGGTCAAGCGCGTCCGGAGCGCGGTCCCGGACCGGCCCGTGCTGGTGGGCTCGGGGGTGACGCCGGAGACGGTGCGCGAGCTGCTGGCGGTCGCCGACGGCGCCATCGTCGGGACGGCCCTCAAGCACGACGGGCGCCTCGGGAACCCCGTGGACCCGGCCCGGGTCGCCGCGCTGGTGGGGGCGGCCGGGCTGGCCCCCTGAGTACGGCGGACTCGAGCCTTCCCTCAGGCCTTGAGCTTCAGCATCTTCGGGTCGTAGAGCGGCTCGGCGGAGACGGTGGCCCGGTAGCGCCGGTCGAAGTAGAGCACCTCCACCCGGGTCCCCTCGGCGGCGTAGGCCATAGGGAGATAGCCGTAGCAGATCCCCCGCCCCACGGTGTACCCGTAGTTGGCGCTGGTGACGTAACCCAGGACCCGCTCGCCGTCGAGGATCGGCTCCTTCCCCATGACCACCGCCGCGGGGTCGTGGAGGGTGAGGCAGCAGAGCTTCCGCGTGAGCCCTCGCCGCTGGACCTCCAGGAGCGCCTCGCGCCCGAGGAAGTCGCCCTTGTCGAGCCTGACCGCGAAGGCGAGGCCCGCCTCGAGGGGGTTGTACTCGGTGTGGATGTCGGTGCCCCAGAGGCGGTACCCCTTCTCGAGCCGCAGGGAGTCGAAGGCCCCGCCGCCGGCCGCGATCAGGCCGTAGGGCCGCCCCGCCTCCCAAAGGGCGTCCCAGACCCGGAGGCCGTACTCGGTGGGGGCGTAGAGCTCCCACCCCAGCTCCCCGACATAGGAGACCCGGAGGGCCAGGACCGGGACGGTGTCGAGCCGGAGGGAGCGGGCCGTGAAGTAGGGGAAGGCCTCGTTGGAGATCTCATCATCGGTCACCCGGCTAAGCACCTCCCGCGCCCTGGGCCCCCAGAGGCCGAGGCAACACAGCTGCGAGGTGACGTCAGCCACGTGCACCGAGCCGTCGGCCGGAGCATGGCCCCGGAGCCAGGCCAGGTCGTGCATCCCCACGAACCCCCCGGTCACCACCAGGAAGCGGTCGGCCCCGAGGCGCGTGACCGTCAGGTCGCACACGATGCCGCCCTGCTGGTTGAGCATGGAGGTGTAGACCACCTGGCCCACGGGCCGGTCGATCCGGTTGGCGGCCAGGCGCTCCAGGAACGCGAGGGCCCCGGGACCGCTCACCTCGATCTTGGTGAACGGCGTGAGGTCGTAGAGGGCCACCGCCTCCCGGGTCGCCCGGTGCTCGGCGGCCTGGATCGGCGACCAGTAGCGCGCCTCCCACCCCGACCGCGGGGGCTCGTCGCCCCGGAGCAGCCTCGTGTTGGCCTCGAACCACTGCGGCCGCTCCCAGCCGGCGCTCTCGAAGAAGACCGCGCCCTGCTCCTCGAAGCGCCGGTGGAAGGGGGTGAGGCGGAGGTTGCGGGGGTGCTCCATCTGCTGAAGCGGGTGGATGATGTCGTAGACCTCCCGGTACTGCTGGGCCCCCCGGGCCCGGATGTAGGCGCGGGTGCGGGCGTGAGGGTGGAAGCGGTTCAGGTCGCACTCCCGGAGGTCCCAGCTCGGCAACCCCTCCGCCATCCACTCGGCCACCGCCCGCCCCACGCCGCCGGCGTGGGTGATCCATACCGCCTCCGCGACCCAGAGGCCGCGCACCTCGAGGGACTCCCCGATGATCGGGAAGCCGTCCGGGGTGAACGAGAAGAGGCCGTTGATCCGGTGGACCAGCTCGACCCCCCGGAGCGCCGGGAGGAGCTCGACGGCGGCGGCGTGGGCGACCTGGAAGTGCTCCGGCGTGAACGGCATCTCGGCCGGCATGCGCCCGTTGGTCACCCGGCTGGGCAGCTCGTCGGAATCGACCAGGAGCGGCTCGTGCCGGTAGCTGCCGAACCCGTAGCCGTCGGCCTGCTGGCGGAAGTACATCGACCGGTCCTGGTGGCGCAGGATGGGGTGGACGACCTCGCGGTTCTCCCCGGCCAGCTCCGGGAGGGGGGCGGTCCGCGCGTAGAGGTGCTGGCACGGCGTGAGCGGGATGGAGACCCCCGCCAGGCGGCCGACGCGCGGCCCCCAGATCCCCGCGCACACGAGCACCTGCTCCGCGGCGATCCGCCCCTCGGGCGTGACGACCGCCCGCACCCGGCCGTTCGCCACCTCGATCCCGGTGACCTGGGTCTGCCCGTGGAAGCTCGCCGCCCCGCGCGCCTCGGCCGCCCGCGCCATCGCCTCGGCCGCCCGCACCGCCTTGGCGATGCCGTCGCCCTTGACGTAGTACGCGCCGTGGATCTTGCCGGCGTCGAGGAGCGGGAGCTTTGCCTCGGCCTCGCGGGGGGTGAGCAGCTCGACCTCGAGCCCCCAGGCGCGCGCATACCCCAGCCGACGCTTCTGATCCTCCCGGCGCACCGGCGTGTAGGCGACCTCCAGGCTGCCGACCGGGTAGAAGCACGGCCGGCGCCGCCGGGGCCTCCCCGTGGCTCGGGATGTCGTCGGGATCCACCAGGAGCGGCTCGTGCCGGTAGGAGCCGAAGCCGTAGGCGTCCGCCTGCTGGCGGAAGTACATGGACTTGTCCTGGTGGCGCAGGATGGGGTGCACCACCTCGCGGTTCTCCCCGGCGAGCTCCGCGAGGCGATGATCACGACCAGGGCATGTGTCTGCATGCGGGCTACCACCCTGAGCTGAGTCTGCCCCGCATCACGGGCCGAGGCTCACGGCCCGCCGGCTGGAGGAGCCCGTCCGGGCAACGCGCATGGTATGGTCCGCTCCGGGCGCGGGCTTGGCCCGCGCACACTTGGGGGGGAGGTTCGGAAGGGGGGCAGCGCCCCCCTCCGAGACTCCTACCGCCATTGTAGGGCGATCACCCCTCCGACCACCAGCAGGATCCCGAGCCACTCCCGCGGCGACAGGGGCTCGGCGAGGAGCCCCCAGGCCAGGAGCGCGGCGACGATCGGGTAGCTCGCCGTGGTCGCGAGCAGCGGCCCGGCCTTCTCGGTGGTCAGGAGCCTGAAGAAGAAGAGGGTGCCGACGCCGATGGCGAGCCCGGCCGCCGCCGCGGTGGCGTACCCGAGGGGGACCCGGGCGGGCTCCGGGCGCCAGAAGGCGAGCAGCAGGGCGGTCTGGGCGGCGCTGTACGCGAGGGCGGCGGTCCGCCACCCGATCTGGCCCTGCGCGAGCTTCGAGAGGAACGCCCAGAGCCCCCATCCCAGGATCACGATGGCCAGCGCCGCGACTTTCATCCCGCTCTCCT